>NZ_CP152050.1:602500-815000 GCF_038632915.1 Paenisporosarcina sp. FSL H8-0542 | reverse complement strand
TCTAATTTAGCACTTTAAAGTAAGAGAGTCAAGCACTTTTTAAATCTATTTTTTCATGCTGTGTTGCTCAGCGACGTTTACTATTATATACAGGCTTTTATTCAAACGTCAAGAAAAAAATAAGACGCTTTTTCAAGCGCCTTATTTACTGTGGTGCTTCCTCATCAATTTGTTCAACTTTATAGTAGCGGTGAAAGATTTTATCACTCTTCGTCTCTATTCGTTCTACGTGGATGTAGCCCTTCTCTACAAGAAATTCAATAAAGACTTCCAAGTCGACCGAATAGTTTCTGAGCTCTTCTTGTTCGTGCAATTCTTGAATCGTCCAATGATCTTTTTGGCTCATGACTTCTAATATATGACGTGACCCGTCTTTGGTTCTTGAATGGATCATAAACTCACTTGCTAAGAACAATAGCTCCAATCTTTTATCGATTGGTTCTTCGCTTGATAGCAATTCTTCATATAGTTTATAGATGGAGGGTTCAATTATTTTGACCTGCGACCAAACAGTTACTTCAGGATGCATGCCGTTTTCAAAAACAGCCAGTCGTGCAAGATGGTGCAAGGAATCCACAATATGATTGTATGCATCCATGTAGTTTTTTTGTTCAAAGAACACTTTTCCTTCTAAATAACGACGCAAAAGTTTTGCAAATTCAATTCCCATTTTAATTTTACGTCCATAAAAGGGAAAATCTTTTAACTCAGTTTTCAATTCATGAACAAATTCATTACGGTCGAACATGACACGTCCATAAAAAATCCAGTCCACGATTTTTCTATTAGTTCCAAGAAGTAACCATTTCCGTAACTGTTTCTCAGTAACAATGTGCATCGCTGCTTTTTTATCGTTAAATGTATAATGTTTCGTAAACACAGGCTGTGTTGCATCTTTAGCTAATATTAAAAGAATAGTATCGAATGTATCCGTTATTTGACTAACTTTTTCTCTCTTCTCGACTAAAATGACGCCGAGCGTATTTGGTTGGCTCGCTCTTTCCTGATAAATAGGACGCAGAATTTGTTCCAACGGAAGTCCCCCTCATAAATTAATCAAAATGGTATATGTTCTTTTTTCGACAAAGGTTGTGAGATTCCTTCAAACGATTTACACTACCAATTATGGTATAGTAAACATGATTAAGGAGGAACACAATATGAAACCTTATAAAAATAAAATAAATCGAATTCGTTCGTTTGCATTATCATTGATTTTCATCGGTTTTGTCATCATGTATATCGGCATCTTCTTCCGAGAAAATCAAATCGTCATGACTCTGTTTATGTTTTTAGGTCTGCTAGCCATTATAGGCAGCACAGGTGTATACGCATGGATTGGAATGCTTTCCACGAAAGCAGTTCAAGTTGTCTGCCCTAACTGCGGAAAGTATACCAAAGTTTTAGGTCGTGTTGATATGTGTATGTATTGTAAAGAACCACTTACATTAGATCCTACTTTAGAAGGTCAGGAATTTGATGAATCTTTAAACCGAAAAAGATAATAACCAAGTGGGCTAACATTCATTATAGAATGTTAGCCCTTTTTTTGTACAAAAAAAAGAGCACCGAAATGCTCTTTTTGTTTACTATTGAACTTTTATAGCTGATGTTTCACAGTTCGGACATGTTCCGTAAATCTCCATACGATGCGAATTTACTTTGAATCCAGTGACGTGAGAAGCTAATTGTTCTACCTCATCTAAACCTGGATAATGGAAATCAACAATTTTGCCACAATTATCACAAATAATGTGATAGTGATCATTGGTAACGAAATCAAACCGACTCGATGAATCGCCATAGGTTAATTCTTTTACTAATCCGGCTTCTCTAAAAACACGAAGATTATTATATACCGTCGCTACGCTCATGTTTGGGAATTTCCCTTCAAGCGCTCTATATATATCATCTGCTGTTGGATGAATCATGGATTGGATGAGAAATTCTAAAATCGCATGACGCTGTGGTGTAATTCGGACTCCTGTTGATTTCAAATTATCCAATGCGTCACGTAAATGCATTTCAGTCATCGCCATGCACCTCACTTCATAAAGATTATTATTTTATAATCGTTACAATTAGTATAAGAAAGAAGTAACGAAAAAGTCAACAAAAACCCATTACATCAAGGCCTACTCAGCGTGTAATCCTTTTTCTTTCTGACCTAGGCGCAAGTTAACGAAGCGTGCAGCAACAAATAAGAAATCAGATAAACGGTTTAAGTAAGCTAAAACAAGTGGAGATACGCTATCGCCAATACTGACCGCAGAACGCTCAGCGCGTCGAACTATGGTGCGAGCTACATGCAGGGTCGCCCCGGCAGGATGACCGCTAGGCAAAATGAAGTTTTGTAATGACGGCAACTGCGCATCCCATTCATCGATTAAATTTTCAAGTTTTGTGATTTCACTATCTTCCAGTTTCCATTTCACTTCTTTTCCAGCAGGTGTGGCCAGTTCCGCTCCCACATGAAAAAGGGTAGTTTGGATTTGATGGAAAGCTTGCAAAACAGTCTCTTTTTCTTCAAAAAACTCATTTTGGATAAAACTGAGGGCAACTCCTATCATGGAATTCGCTTCGTCGCATGTACCATAAGCTTCTACCAAAGCATCATTCTTTGCAACTCGCGATCCATAAATAAGTGAAGTTGTCCCTTTGTCGCCTGTTTTAGTATAAATTTTCACGTTAATACCCCTTTTCTAAGTCTATGACATTTTGAAAATTCGATCCCGTTTCCATCCATTCATGTAGGTTATGCCGGAAAATCTTTAGAGCTCGTGGTACATATTCTGAAGAATGGCTGGAAACATGAGGTGAAACAATAACCCCTTCCATTTTCCAAAGCGGATGACTGTCATCAAGTGGTTCACTCTCAAAAACATCAAGAACAGCATAAGCAATTTGACGTTCCTTCATTGCTTGTATGAGTTGTTCCTCTTTTACCAGATCACCACGACCAAAATTCATAAAAATTGCATCTTCCTTCATTAATACGAAATGATTATATGTAATAAGACCCCTTGTTTCCGATGTACTTGGTAAGACAGAAATGATGATATCAACTTTGGGTAGTTCTTCATTTAATTGATCAAAAGTAATCATTGCATTCATGTTGGGTGCTTTTCGCCCAGAGCGATTGCAACCAATTGTTGTTACGCCAAACGCTTGCAACAACCGACCGATTTCACTGCCGATAGCACCAGGGCCAATTATCAGAGCCGTACTTCCAAAAAGCTCCATAGACCCTGAGCGCTTACTCCATTCACTGTTTTCCTGTTGTTTATACATCCACGGTAAAGCACGTTTAAGGGCAAGTAAATGTGCTAGGACGGATTCAGACATTGGTGTTTTGTGAATACCTTTGACATTGGTAACTAAAATGTTTCGCTTCGCAATATCACGAAGCGGCATTTTTTCTAATCCCGCAGAAGCAACCATGAGCCATTTCAACGAAAGTGCTTGATCAAGTGTTTCTTTTGAAATATCTTCGCCATAGGTCACAATGATTTCAGCTCGTTTAAGTGCATTTTCATCTTTAATAGAAGAAAAAATGAACTCAACTTTCGGAAACTCAGTCAGTAATTCTTCTATCAAATATTCCTTAACCGGAAAAGTAAAAAGTACATTGATCATTTAGCTGTCACTAATTCACGCAAAGTTACGAGAGCATCTTCCACGTGTCCCTTCACTTTTACTTTACGCCATTCTTTTACGACAGTTCCCGTCGGATCGATTAGGAATGTGGAACGTTCGATTCCCATATATTCTTTACCAAACATTTTTTTAAGAACCCAAACTCCATACGACTCTGCAACTGCATGGTCTTCATCAATCAATAATGAAAATGGTAATCCGTGTTTTTCAATGAACTTTGTGTGCGCTCGTTCCCCGTCTGGGCTGACTCCTAAAATAACGGCATTCAGGTCACGGAAAGATTCGTGCATATCTCTGAAATCACACGCTTCAGTTGTGCACCCTGGAGTAGAATCTTTCGGATAAAAATAAAGCAGCACATATTTATTCCCAGCGTAATTTCGCAGTGAAACTTCTTCCCCTTTTTCGTTTCGTAATGTGAAATCTGGTGCTTGCATGCCTTCAAGTGTTGTCATGAACATTCCCTCCACTTTACTATTTGTTTAATCGTACCTAAGAATGGCAGGAGTTTCAATTTTCTTGGCGTTCTCCTTCCTTTTTGTCTATTATTAAGGATGTTAGAAAAGGAACGGAGGATATAAATATGAATAGAACTAAGTCAGAAGCATTACATGAAGAAGCTTTACAACATATCGTTGGAGGCGTTAACAGCCCTTCACGTTCATACAAAGCAGTCGGTGGCGGTTCACCAACTGTCATGGAAAGAGCACAAGGAGCATACTTTTGGGATGTAGATGGCAACAAATACATTGACTATCTTGCAGCTTATGGTCCCATCATTACTGGGCATGCCCATCCACATATTACGCAGGCCATTACTAAGGCAGCTGAAAATGGATTATTGTATGGTACACCTACTCCTCATGAAGTGAAATTCGCAAAAATGCTGAAAGAAGCTATGCCTGGGATGGATAAAGTCCGTTTTGTGAATTCGGGAACAGAAGCGGTCATGACGACGATTCGAGTATCACGTGCTTATACAGGACGTACCAAAATCATGAAATTTGCTGGATGTTACCATGGTCATTCGGATTTGGTTCTTGTAGCTGCCGGTTCTGGCCCTGCGACACTGGGTACTCCTGACTCTGCTGGTGTCCCTAAATCTATCGCAAAAGAAGTAATCACCATTCCTTTTAATAATCCAGAAGCTTATAAAGAAGCGATGGAAAAATGGGGCGACGAAATTGCTTGTATTTTAGTTGAACCTATCGTCGGTAATTTTGGGATTGTCGAACCGAAAGAAGGCTTTTTACCTCTTGTGCATGATATTGCCAAACAAAAAGGTGCACTTATTGTTTATGATGAAGTAATTACAGCATTCCGCTTCCACTACGGTGGTGCACAAGATTTACTTGGTTTGACACCTGATTTGACTGCTCTTGGGAAAATCATCGGGGGTGGCTTGCCAATCGGCGCATACGGCGGACGAAAAGAAATTATGGAACAAGTCGCACCACTAGGACCAGCTTACCAAGCGGGAACTATGGCAGGAAATCCAGCGTCTATATTATCTGGAATTGCATGTTTAGAAGTACTGAAGCAACCGGGTATATATGAAGAAATGGATCGTTTAGGTGCACTGTTGGAAGAAGGTATTTTGAAAGCAGCCGCTAAACATGACGTGACAATCACAATCAATCGTTTAATGGGTGCATTGACAATTTACTTCACGGATGTGAAAGTAGAAAATTATGAACAAGCCGAAGCGACTGATGGCGAGATTTTTGGACGATTCTTTAAACTAATGCTGGAACAGGGTATCAACTTGGCTCCTTCGAAGTATGAGGCTTGGTTCCTGACGACTGCTCACACTGAAGAAGATGTTAAACAATCGTTAATCGCTGTGGATTATGCATTTTCAAAACTTGCCTAAGTATGGTTGACCCAAAAGCTGCCCTGCTGTAAAGTAGCAAAAAGCCTGTCACTCAGAAAGCAATCCAGGCCAATTTAGACAGACTCTTGTGTTGCAACAACTCGATGGAAACCTTTTCTCGATGGAAGGAATGAAATGGAGGTGCAGTCTGGTCTAACAAGCTAGACAATAAAGAGTTTCAGAAAGGCATTTTATTAAGCCTTTTTTAAGAAGTCGGAAAGGAAATAAAGCATATATGAAACTTGGTGCACGAATCGTTAAAACAGGTGTCGCAATCGTTTTTGCGCTCTACATGGCTGATTTATTGCATTTACCGTCTCCTGTTTTTGCAGGAATCGCGGCAATATTTGCCCTTCAACCTTCCATTTACCGCTCCTATTTAACAATTATTGAACAGATTCAAGGTAATATTATTGGTGCAGGAATTGCAGTTATTTTTGCTCTTTTATTTGGCCACAATTATGTAGCCGTGGGTTTAGCCGCTGTTATCACGATTGCTATCATGTTGAAATTAAAATTAGAGAAGTCCATTTCACTTGCGCTTGTGACAATTATTGCGATTATGGAAGTACAGAACGATGACTTTATAACATTTGCTCTAATTCGTTTTACAACTATTGTGGTCGGTGTGCTTGCCGCATTTGTAGTTAACTTAGTATTCATGCCACCGAAGTATGAAACCAAGTTATTTCAATCGATTCATTCGACTACCGATGAGTTGATTCGCTGGACGCGATTAGCGGAACGTCAAGCTTCTGAACATAATGCCACAAAACATACGCTTGAAAAGTTGCGAGAACGATTAATAAAAGTCGATCAGTTTTATTTATTCTATAAAGAAGAGCGTAGCTACTTCCGAAATGAAAAACGTGCGAAAGCCCGAAAACTTGTGGTATATCGTCAAATGATTTCAACCGCTAATAAAAGCTGGGATGTTCTGAAACGTCTTCATTTACATGAAAATGAATTGGCCAATCTCCCAGATCAATTTCGTTTGATGATTCAAGAAAGACTGGACTTTTTGTTGACATATCATGAACAGCTACATCTGAAATATACAGGAAAGTTAAAACCGGAACATTCGTTTTGGAACGGCAGTGATGCTACGCTTCAACGTCATGAAGTAATGGAAATATTCGCGAGAGAAATCGCACTCTCCAAAGAAGAAGAGTCTTTTTCTTCATATCATTTACTGCATGTACTTTCTGCAATTTTGGATTATGAAGAACAACTGGAACACTTAGATACGCTTATCATTTCCCACCAGAATTATCACGGTGAAGAAATAAAAGTCGAGCTTGAAGATGGATTTTAATTGATAGGGCAGTCATCTCTTCAGTGAGATGGCTGCTTTTTCGTGCAGACGATTTTCATTTTTTCCCTACCCCGACTAAAATGCTTATTTGTCCAACTAACCGGAAGCTCAGCCAACAGACGCCCTACATCCCATAAAAAGAAGCCATTCCCTAAAAAGGAATGACTTCTTCAGTAACTAACTAGTTCTTCATGCGTGGATCCAGTGCATCACGCAATCCATCTCCCATTAAATTGAATCCCAATACCGTCAGCATAATGGCGATACCTGGGAAAATCATGGTCCAAGGAGCATTAATTAAATACATTTTGGAATCTGCCAGCATTTTGCCCCACTCCGGAGCCGGAGCTTCTGCACCAAGACCAAGGAAACCAAGTGCTGCCGCTTCAATAATGGCGGTTGCTATGGCAAGTGTGCCTTGCACGATAACTGGTGCCATTGAGTTCGGTAAAATATGCGAGAATAATATTCGGATATCCTGCATACCGATTGCTTTTGCTGAAGTGATATACTCTTCTTCCTTAATACTCAAAACTTTTGATCGAATCAATCGACCGAAGTTCGGAATGTTAATGATGGCAATGGCAATTAATGCATTTTGCAAGGAAGGTCCCAATACCGATACGACAGCGATTGCCAGTAAGATACTTGGAAATGCGAGCATGATATCGAAAATGCGGGAAATAACCGCATCCACCCACTTACCATAATAACCTGCTACAATTCCTAAAATACTTCCTGCAACCACCGAACCGATTACTGAGAAGAATCCAACCCATAATGAAATACGTGCACCATGGATAATGCGAGACAATATATCTCGGCCCATGTCATCTGTTCCGAACCAATGAGCAACAGATGGTGCCTGCAATCGATTGGGTAAATCTTGCTCATTTATGCCTTGTGGTGCTATCCAAGGTCCTATGAATGCCACGATGATAAAGAAGAGAACAATCCCAGCTCCGACTACGGCGACTTTACTTTTCTTAAAGCTTCGCCAAGCTTCATGCCAAGGGCCCGCTACTTTATCTTGTTGTGCTACTACATCTGATGGTTTAGGCGCGAATCCGACCATTATGAGATTCCTCCTTCTTAATCGTATTTAATTCGTGGATCAATCAAACTGTAAAGAATATCAATTAACAAATTAATCATAACGAAGATAAATGCCACGACAAGAATACCTGATTGGATTACTGGGTAGTCGCGGAAATTGATTGCTTCATAAATGTAACGGCCAACTCCCGGCCACGCGAAGATGGATTCTGTTAATATGGCACCGCCAAGCAGTAATCCCATTTGCAGACCGATAATTGTCAGAACTGGGATGATTGCATTTTTCAATGCATGCTTGTACACAACCCAGAACATTTTTTGACCTTTCGCACGTGCAGTACGTACATAATCCGATCTCATTACATCAAGCATGCTGGAACGAGTCATACGGGCAATGATTGCCATCGGAATTGTCGCAAGGGCTAGCCCTGGTAAGACCAGATGTTTCAATACAATGCCTAATTGATCAAAGCGTCCTTGAAGAATAGTATCCAACACATAAAGATTGGTTATTGAATCTATGGGATTCCTGACGTCTTCACGTCCTGTAGTTGGAAGAATGCCAAGCTCGATTCCAAAAATATATTGCATCATCAAACCAAGCCAGAAAATCGGCATGGACACGCCAACTAGCGCTAATATCATGGCTGTATAGTCAAACCATGAGTTTTGGAACCAGGCAGAAATGATACCTGCATTGACACCGACAATGACTGCTATAAGAACCGCAAATAGAGATAATTCAAATGTAGCAGCTAGATACGGCCAAATTTCTTCAGAAACTGGTGTAGTTGTCCGTAGAGATTCTCCAAGATCACCCTTTAACAATCCACCTAGATAATCAAAATATTGGACATACCACGGATTGTCTAATCCGAGCTTTGCTCGTAATGCCTCAATCGCTTCTTTCGTCGCTTGTTGACCCAAAATAACTTGTGCTGGGTCCCCAGGAATGGCACGAATAATCATAAAAACGACAAACGTCATGCCCAGCAAAACTGGGATTAATTGCAATAGTCTTCTCCCGATATAGTGAAGCATTGTCTTCACCTCTCCATCTGATGCGATATGTAAATCAAAATTCTTAGTGGACCAATATGACTGCAGCCCGTTTCCACGATTTCATTTCATTTGTTTTCGTAAATAAAATGGGGAGAAATCACGTAGACTTCTCCCCATCAGTCAGTTTGTTACTTGAAGTCTACTTCTGCTAACTTATCAGAACCAGTCGGATGTGGTAAGAAGTCTACCAGATTCGCTTTACCTGCAAGAAGTGGAGTAGAGTGAGCAAGCGGTACCCACGGAGCGTCTTCGAAAATGATTTCTTGAGCTTGACCGTAAAGTTCATTTCGCTTGTCTTCATCAACTTCTGATTGTGCTTCAATTAGGATGTCGTGTAATTCGTCGTTGCTATAGTATGAATAGTTATTGCTTCCGATATTGTCTTTATCAAGTAATACGTATAGGAAGTTATCCGCATCACCATTATCACCAGTCCAACCTAACATGAATGCATCTGCTTCTCCGTTACGAGCTTTTTCCAAGTAAGTTGCCCACTCGAATGTAACGATTTTCGCTTTGATGCCAACATCAGCTAAGTTTGATTGAATAACTTCTGCCACTTTTTGGCCATCTGGCATATATGGACGTGGTACAGGCATTGCCCATAGTTCCATTTCAAAGCCTTCTGCAAGACCAGCTTCAGCTAATAGTGCTTTTGCTTTTTCTGGATCGAAATCATATCCAGCAATGTCGTCATTATAGCCGCTGATTACTGGAGGCATTGGGTTTTTCGCTACTTCAGCGCGACCTTCAAAGAATGCATCTACGATCGCTTGTTTGTCAATTGCATGGTTAATTGCTTGACGTACTTCCACTTTATCAAATGGAGGACGTGTACTAGTTAAACCTAAGTAACCAACGTTCATTGATGGACGTTCGAATAATTGCAATTCTGAGTTGCTTTCAACAGATTTGCCATCAGCAGGATTTACACCATCAGCCAAATCAATTTCACCTGTGTTTAAAGCGTTCAAACGAGCTGAGTTATCTGGAATTGCTTTGAAAACTACTTTATCAAGTTTAGGAAGACCCTTAACCCAATAATCTTCGTTCTTTTCAATTGTGATTGAATCATTACGTTTCCACTCGACAAATTTGAATGGTCCAGTACCTACTGGATTATCGCCGAATTTTGCTCCTTGTTCTTCAAAAGCTTTCGGGCTCGCAATACCGAACGGGCTCATTGCTAAGTTTTTAAGGAATGGTGCTTGTGGACGTTTTAATTTGAACACGACTGTGTAATCTCCATCTGCAGTAACAGAATCGATAACATGTCCTTCATCACCTTTGTAACCACCGAACATTGATGAATAGTAATAGAAGTCTTCACCAGAACCATTTGCCCAACGCTCAAAGTTAGCTACAACAGCTTCTGCATTGAAGTCAGTACCATCATGGAACTTAACGCCTTCTTCCAATTGGAATGTATAAGTTAAGCCATCCTCTGAAGGCTTCCATTCTTTTGCAAGGCCTGGGTTGATTTCTGTATCTTGTTTACCGAAGTTCACAAGTGTTTCAAAAACGTTTTGCGTTACTTTAAATGATTCTCCATCAGTTACAGTTGCCGGATCTAGAGATACAGAATCTCCACCACGACCAAACACTAAAATTTTCGGTTCTTTTTCGTCGTCTCCGCTGTTTCCGTCTGATGAATCAGATTGACAGCCCGCTAAAATCGTTGAGAGGACTAGCATTGTTAATAAAGCAAGTGACCACAGTTTCTTCTTACTCAAATTGACCCCTCCATATTGTTTGTTTATTTATCATTGTTGCGCATGTTCACCGTATAGGTGGCAGGCAACAGAATGACCTGGTTCAACTTCTTCTAACTTCGGTACGATTTTTGTACACACATCCATTTTAAAAGGACAGCGCGTGTGGAAAGTACATCCCGACGGAGGATTTGACGGACTAGGAATATCTCCTTTTATAAGCATTTGTTCCCGCACAAAATTCGGATCCGGAATCGGTACAGCAGACAACAAAGCCTGTGTATAAGGGTGAAGTGGCTTGTCATAAAGCAACTCACTTTTAGCAAGCTCGACCATTTTGCCTAGATACATAACCCCTACTCGATCACTTATATGACGAACAACCCCTAGATCATGCGCGATAAATATATAAGTCAGGTTTAATTCTTTTTGTAAATCCTGCATCAAGTTCAACACTTGTGCTTGAATGGACACGTCAAGAGCTGAAACGGGCTCATCTGCAATAATCAGTTTAGGGTTCGTCATGAGCGCACGGGCAATGCCGATACGCTGACGTTGTCCACCACTGAATTGATGAGGATAGCGTTTTGCATGGTAACTGCTTAACCCAACAATCTCCAGAAAATCATGGACTTTCTTTTTGCGGGTTTTGGCGTCACCGATTCCGTGTACAATCAGAGGCTCCTCCAAAATCTTCTCAATGGTATGTCTAGGATTTAAGGAAGCATATGGATCCTGGAAAACCATTTGAATTTCCCGGCGTGCCTTTCGCATATCATCATCGGATATATTCGTCAGTTCTTTACCATCGAAAACTACTTTTCCCTCTGACGGTTCTAGTAATCTCATAAGCATGCGACCGGTAGTAGATTTCCCACAGCCAGACTCGCCCACAATTCCCAGGGTTTCGCCTTTATTTACATAAAACGATACATCATCAACCGCTTTTACATGCCCAGACACACGACTGAGTAATCCTTTACGTATGGGAAAATACTTCTTAAGTCCTTCAACTTTCAACAAGGGTTCTGTCATGAGTGGATACCTCCTGATCTTCGTACAAGAAGCATCTTGTCTTATGTACCGATGCAGTTTTATACAATTCTGGATTGTGTGTCAGGCACTTTTCAAATGCAAACTCGCATCGTGCAGCAAAGCGACATCCAGTATTTATGGTACCCGGTTTTGGTACATTACCGGGAATTGAATATAAACGTTGTTTTTTATAACGCATGTCCGGAACGGATTGCAACAATCCTTTTGTATATGGATGTTGAGGGTCTTTAAAAATCGTTTGAACCGGACCTTCTTCAACAATTTTGCCCGCATACATGACCACAACTCTTTCACAAGTCTCTGCCACAACCCCAAGATCATGTGTGATTAACAAAACAGCTGTATTCAATCGTTCATTCAAGTCTTTCATCAATGCCAGAATCTGCGCTTGAATAGTTACATCAAGTGCAGTTGTCGGTTCATCTGCAATTAACACTTTCGGATCGCATACAAGAGCCATCGCTATCATGACCCGCTGTCTCATCCCACCTGATAATTGATGCGGATATTCTTTCATCAATTCATTAGCACGCGGAAGACCTACAAGGGTAAGCATTTCAATTGCACGTGTATTTGCTTGTTTTTTTGACCAGCCTTTTTTATGGATAAGAATGGCTTCCATCAATTGATTCCCTATTGTGAACAATGGATTCAAAGATGTCATAGGCTCTTGGAAAATCATTGCCACGTCGTTGCCGCGGACTTTACGCATTTCTTTATCGCTTAATTTAGTTAAGTCCTTATCGCCGAAAAGAATTTCACCACCAGTAATTCTACCTGGAGGACTTGGTACTAACCCCATAATGGATAAAGAAGTAACACTTTTCCCACAACCAGATTCCCCTACGATACCGAGTACTTCTCCTTCATGTACGGAAAAATCAATATTGTCTACTGCGGGAATTACTCCGTCATCTGTGAAAAAGGATGTTTGAAGACTTCTTACTTGAAGAATCGCTTTTCGTTCACTCATGATGATGGCCCTCCTTTTCCTAGCATACGAAATAAATAGTTTTATTAGTATCATTATTTCAGAAAATTCGATATGTTCTTTATTATACAAATAATAATTATAATTGCAATATTTATTATATAAGTCATACTTCTATTGTTTAACAAAAAAAGGTTCCCCTTTTCAGGAGAACCTTTTTAGTCTATATCCAGTTGTTGAACTTGAAATAAGTTGTAATATATTCCCTTCGAATTCATTAATTCATCATGCGTTCCTTGTTCCTTTAGTTCGCCATGATCAATAACAAAGATTTGATCCGCATGAGTAATCGTCGAAAGGCGATGGGCGACAATAATCGTGGTCCGGTCATGTGCCAAGCGCTCCAAAGAGTCCTGTATCAAGGACTCGCTTTCCAAGTCCAACGCAGAAGTTGCTTCGTCCAAAACTAAAATTGGAGGATTTTTCAGGAATACGCGCGCAATGGCAACACGTTGTTTTTGTCCTCCTGACAACTTGACTCCACGTTCCCCGACTTTCGTCTCGTAACCTTCGGGTAGCGAAACGATAAAGTCATGAGCGTTCGCAGCTTTTGCCGCTTCAATTACTTCGTTTTCCGTAGCATCTGGACGTCCCATAAGTATATTTGCTTTCACAGAGTCGCTGAACAGTATGTTATCTTGCAATACTATTCCAATCTGTTCGCGTAATGAATGAAGTTTTACATCTTTAATATCCTGGTCATCTATTTTGACCGAACCGCTTGTTGCATCATAAAATCGGGGAATCATACTGATGATGGTCGACTTCCCACCTCCGCTCATTCCTACAAAAGCAGCTGTTTGACCTGGCTCTACCGTGAAATTCATATTATTTAACACGAGATTATTTTCTTCCTCGTATTTGAAAGAAACGTGATCAAACTGCAGTTTCCCTTTAATAGTCGGCATATCCTGCGCATTTGGACCATCTTCAATATCGTATTTTTCATCCATTAGTTCGAATACCCGGTCCATTGAAGCAAACGCTTGCGTCAGTGTAGTTGATGAATTGACCAATCGTCTTAAAGGATTATAAAGACGTTCGATATACGCGATAAACGCAACCATTGTCCCGACAGATAAATTTCCATTGATAACTTGATATCCAGCGTAGGCAATAACCAAAAGTGGCGCAACATCCGTAATGGTGTTGACTACAGCAAAAGCTTTCGCATTCCATTTTGTATGATCAACAGCCTTGTCAAGAAACTCGCCATTTGCTTTATCAAAAATTTGCTGTTCATGTTTTTCCAAAGTAAAACTTTTAATGATGCTCATACCTTGGACACGTTCATGCAAATAACTTTGGACACCCGCCAGTGCTTGAGACCGTTTTCGAGTTAGGTCACGCAATCGTCCGAAGAAGTATTTCACACTGAACGCATAGAATGGGAAAGCCAGTAATGTAACGAGAGTTAATGGAACATCCATTGTCAGCATGATCGCAACAGCAATCAAAATCGTGGCTAAATCCAACCATAAATTCATTAAGCCAATCATGACAAAGTTTTTGGTTTGTTCAACGTCGTTGATTACACGGGAGATGACTTCTCCAACCCGTGTGTTTGAATAAAACCGCAAACTCAGGCGTTGCAAGTGTGCGTATAATTCTTGTCTTATATCATACAAAATTTTGTTACTGACAAGTTGTGCATAGTATTGTCGGTAATACTCAATCGGAGGTCTTACAATGAAGAATACGAGTGCAGTTCCGCCCAGCCAATAAAATAACTGCCGCGTCTTTTCCGCATCTGTCAATGTATCTACACTGATGATATCGTCAATTACAATTTTAATTAATAGTGGAATAAATAACGGGATGGCAAATTTGACAATCCCAATGGCAACCGTGAGGACAATTTGCCAAGTATATGGTTTAACAAACTTCATGTATCTTTTTGTACTGCTCATCCGTTCACTTTCCTTTCCAAATGAAAAACCTGTTGGGATTCAACAGGCATCATTTACTCACGTATTCGAAGTTGCTTGTGAAATAGGTAACGGCTTGTCCACACCTCGATAAAATCTGGTGCAAATGGTCCTTTTCGTTGTTTAATCCAACTAATTAGTTTTTCCACATTACGATGTAAGATCGTATCAATAACCTCAGGATAATTCATTTGCTTTTTATGATCTTCAAATTCATCTTCGTCCAAAATTGTAAATGTCATATCTGGGAAGACTTTAACATCTAAGTCGTAATCAATGTATTTTAAAGATTGGTTATCGTAAATAAATGGTGAACTAATATTGCAGTAATAGTACACACCATCTTCGCGCAACATACAAATGATATTAAACCAGTGTTCAGCATGGAAATAACAAATCGATGGTTCCCGTGTTAACCAAGTGCGACCGTCTGACTCGGTAACGAGCGTGCGTTCGTTCGCGCCAATGACAATATTTCTTGTCCCTTTCAGAACCATTGTTTCCTGCCAGACGCGGTGGATTTTGCCGTTATGCTTGTAGCTGTGGATCTGAATCGTTTCTCCTTCTGCTGGTATTGACATGGATAAGCCCACCTTTTCGTCAAAGCACAATATATATAAATCTTGCAGTGTACTCATTATACCAACCAATTTACAAAAACTGTAGCAAAAAAATCAGCGAAGGCATAAGCCCTCGCTGATTAGTGGTGAATATTCATTATTTAGTTGAATTATTGTTGCGGTTTGCTTGTGGACCAGAAGCATTGTTTTTCTTCTGAGCAGATTGTTGATTGCGTTGGATTACTTCGTTAACATCAGTTTCAGAACCGAACTCTGTAGTGAAGTTAGCTGGAGTACCCATCGTTGATTGTTGATTTTGTCTACGTACTTCTGCAGCGTTGGTTGGTTGGTTGTTGTTTTTGTTTGGCATGAATTTTCACCTCCATACTCATTAATGTGTGCAGGTTGAGAAAACTTATGCTTACAAATTTTTTTTTACATTACGATGGAGCGTCCGCCATCCACAATGATGGTTTGACCGCGAATCATATCCGAGCCATCTGAAATCAAGAACATGGCTGTTTTGACCATATCTTCGATTTCAACCATACGTCCAGCAGGTGTATTTTTTCTTGCGTCATCCAATAGTTCTTCGCGATTCGGGAAGTGCTTTAATGCATCTGTATCAAGCGCTCCACCGGAAACTGTATTTACTGCAATCCCTTTTGCCGCAAGTTCGACAGCTAAGTAACGCGTAATGGATTCAATCGCCGCTTTTGATACGCCTACAGTTGTGTAATTTTCTAAATAACGAATTGAGCCTAGTGAGCTGATTCCAACGATTTTTCCGCCTCGGTCCATTAATTTCGCCGCTTCCTGTGCCCCAAATAGCATGGCTTTCGCATTAATATTCATGGTCCAGTCCCAGTGGGATTCTTCCAATTCCATTACTGGTCGCAGAACTCCAGAAGCTGCATTGCTTACGAATACATCCAGACGGCCAAACTCTTCACGAATTGTTTCAAACATCGCTTTTAATTTTTCTACATCTCCTACGTTTGCGCGTACAAGAAGGGCTTTTTGACCAAGTGCTTCAATTTCTTTCACTGTTTCGAGAGCAGCTGTTTTGCTGCGTGCATAGTTTACAACGATATCATAGCCATTTTTTGCAAGTTCAATCGCAATTGCCTTTCCGAGTCCTCTGCTGCTTCCGGTAACTAACGCCACTTTGTTTGTTGTCATTATTGTTTTCCCCTCTCCATATAAGCCTGCCAAATTTTCAACATTGGGACAGGCATCGGTACTTCTTTAATTTCTTCTAATGATAACCACTTACAACTTTCAGTCAGACTTACTTCGACTCCATGTCCAACGAAACTATTCATCTCCCATGTTAAATGAGAAAAGACATGTTTAAAAGAACCTAAATCCATTTCTTTTGTAAAATGTGTGCCATAGCAATCTTGGAACTGTGGAATCGTCCCTTCATCTTTGTTTGCACGCTCAATCATGGGGAACTGCCACATGTTCGCCAACAGACCTGTTTCAAGTCTTTTTTCCATGAGAAATTGTTTTTGTTCATTTTGGGCAATATAAACATCATAATGTTGTGCTTTCGTTTTTTTGTTTTTCGTTTTTATTGGCAAGTCATTTTGTTCACCTGCATAAAAAGCAGCACAATTTTCTCTAACTGGACACAATAAGCATTTTGGCGATGTTGGCGTACAAATCACTGCGCCCAGTTCCATCAATCCCTGATTGAAGGATGATGGATCTTGCGGGTCGATGATTTCAGAAACCGCTTGTTCAAAAATTTTTCTCGTTTTCGGCTTTGCGATGTCTTCTTTTATTAGAAGAACCCGTGATAATACTCGCATGACGTTCCCGTCAACCGCATGTTCAGGTCGTCCATAAGCAATGCTCAATATGGCACCAGCCGTGTAAGGACCTACACCTTTTAGTGTCGAAATTTCATTTCTTGTTGAAGGCACTACACTATTATAAGTTTCAACTACTTCCTTTACTCCTGCTTGTAAGTTCCGTACACGGGAGTAGTAGCCTAAACCTTCCCATTGTTTCAGAATTTTTTCTTCTTCAGCATTCGCCAATTCTTCCATTGTAGGAAAAGCTTTTATAAAACGATTGTAATAAGGTATGACTGTATCCACTCTTGTTTGTTGGAGCATGATTTCCGAAACCCATATTTTGTAAGGATCTGATGTCTCTCTCCAAGGTAGATTTCTTTTTTCTTCTAAATACCATTCAATTAACGATTTACGAAATTCAATTTTGTTAAATTCATTCATACTTTACACCTACATTCTGTTGATTACATGTTCTACATTACGGGTATACCAATTTGTAGAATGCAATCAATCTTGGAAGTCTAACCGTTTGTTATTTTAACAAAAATATCTTATGATGAACAAAATTATTCGGGCAGTCTCCATACAAAAGGAGTTGATACAGTTGGATACAGGTACTCATGTTGTCATGGGAATCGCTTTAGGTGGACTAGCCATGATTGACCCAGTGGTTGCTAACCATTCCATGACCGCCACAGCCGTCATTGCAGGAACCATTATTGGTTCACAGGCTCCTGACCTTGATACGGTCCTGAAATTAAGAAATAATGCGGTATATATTCGCCATCATCGTGGCATTACCCATTCCATTCCGGCTGTCTTGCTATGGCCTTTGGCGATTTCCGGCGTCCTTCATTTAATTATGCCGAGTTCAGACCTAATGCATTTATGGTTATGGACATTTCTGGCCGTATTTCTCCATGTTTTTGTGGACATATTCAATTCATACGGAACGCAAGCGCTACGTCCATTTTCAAATAAATGGGTGGCTCTTGGAGTAATCAATACATTTGATCCCATCATTTTTGGTTTGCATGTGGTCGCCTTGTTGTTCTGGGCATTCGGTGCAAATCCGGTATATACAATGCTGTTGCTATACGCAATTGTTTTTGTCTATTACCTTCTTAGGTTTGCAGTCCAGCATGCAGTCAGACATGCAGTTAAAAATACGATTCCTACTGCGGAAGAAATCATCATCGCACCAACGATTCGTTTTTTCCAATGGCGTATTGCAGCAATCTCTAAAACGCATCACTATGTAGGTAGAGCTTATGGACGTTCAATCAATATTTACGATCGCTTTGAACGTAAAACGATACCAGATTCTCCCCTTGTGAAAGCTGCATTGAAAGACAAGAACTTGCAAGCTTTCATCTCATTCTCTCCTATATACCGTTGGGAAATTACAGATCATGATCACATTCATGAAGTTCGTCTCATTGATTTGCGTTATCGCAGCAATGATTATTACCCATTCGTAGCTGTTGCTCATTTAAATGAAGATCTGGAAATCGTTAATTCTTATACTGGCTGGATTTTCAGTGAAGAAAAACTTCATAAAAAATTGGATTTCCTTTCAAACTAAAAAGTACACGACACTCGATGTCGTGTACTTTTCTTATTCGATAACCATAATCGGTTAACAAATCTTTTCTTATTGTTGTGAATCGTTGTCCACTTGTAGCAAATGAGCATATTTAGGATTGTTACCTGCAAATTCATGAATCCGTTCTCCATAGCTTTCAATCCATTGACGAATTACTTTCTCAGTAACTTCGGTACCTTTATAATCATAGCCCGCTTTTGCGTAAGATGATTCAAAATCTGACCATAATAATTCAATCCACACACGTGCTTTGGCGACAGATAATGACTCATTCTTTGCTGCAAGTTCTTGAACTAATTGTTCGATTTGCTGTTGCATATTATTTTCCCTCCTTCAATGGTTTTAGCATGGATATCGGCAATGCTTCAGTAAATTTTTCCCCACCAAGTCGGTAACCCCAAGCAAAACGCCCTTTTAAGTAATCCACTTGGAAAAAGACTCCTGGATCTCCTTCAATCCGATACATTTCTCCAGGTACAATCGATGCAGGATCTACTAAATAAGCTTGTGCCATAATTGCTTTACGTTCCAGAACAGCATATTCGTTTACATGACCAAGCTGACTCGCTTTACGTGCCTGTTCCAGTAGTTTGGCGATTGCTTGGCGTAATTCCTGTTCGGACATCTGACTATATTTTTTTTCAATTTCCATCTTCTTCGAGCTCCTTTTTTCCAATAAACATTTCGATTTGTTCTGCAGGGAAACCTTTTACATACAAGGCTTGCTTCACTCTGCGTTTACGATCAAACCCGGTATATTTCGAAGAGAATTTCCGCCAGATTTTATCTCCTTGATCTGCAATCATTTCTTCCCATTCTTCTGGTTCTGTTTCAAATTCAATATCTTCAATAGCTTTGCTAATAATGGCATAAGAGTATCCCTTACGCAACAAGGTGTCCTGAATTTTTTGCTTTACTTGCATTGGCGTTTTGGATGAATGCTGGTTGGCTATTTTTGCAGCCAGACCTTTTGCAATTTCAATTTGGTCTTCTTCCGTATACGTTTCAAGCACTTCTTCTTGCAACGATTTATCGATTCCTTTTTTCTTGAGTTCCTGTTGGATGGCACGAGGACCTTTTTTACCTGTTTTCTTTTGCGTTTCAAGCAATGCTTTAGAAAAGGATTCGTCGTTCAAAAAATTCAATTGATACAATTTTTGAATGGCTTCCAAAACAACGGCTTCTCCGTATTCAGCATCAAGCAGTTTCTTCTTAACTTCGTGTTCACTCCGCATACGGAAACTCAAGAATTGAAGTGCTTTGTTAAATGCTTTTCGCACTTCGTCGTCATAGACGATTTCATCTCTTTCCCAATCCTCCAGCACTTTGCCTTTCGATAATTGGTACTTAATAAGAAGCGATTCATCTACCGCAAATGCGTATTTTTCCTCTATATAAATATTATAACGTTCAGGATTATTTTTTTGACGCATGATTTTCGTAATGACTGTCACAACTATCACCTCATGTAACAAGTATACACATTATTAGAGGCACATTCATTTGCGTACACTTATAGAAGAAAGGGTATTATACATCTAACAGCTTTATAAAGGAGGATTATATTAAATGAAAATAGCGATTACTGGAGGAAGTGGATTTGTCGGACAGGAGATAACGAAGCAACTAACCGACAAAGGACATGAAGTGTTTATTTTAACGCGTTCGGATAAACAATCCGACGGCTCGGTACATATGGTCAAATGGCTTACAGATGGTGCTAAACCTGAAGAACACGTTGAAGGCATGGATGCTTGGATTAATCTAGCCGGTGCATCAATTAATGAAGGTCGCTGGACTTCGGAACAAAAACAAAAAATTTATGAAAGCAGAATGAATGCAACAAATGAAGTTTTGCGCATTTTTAAAGAAGTGACGAAAAAGCCTTCCGTTTTGATTAATGCAAGCGCAATCGGAATTTATCCCCCTTCTGAACATGCAACATATACCGAACATTCGTCTTATCGTGGATCGGATTTCCTGGCAAAAACAGTTGAGGACTGGGAGAGTAAAGCGACGGAAGCGGAGCAATTTGGGACACGTGTGGCTTGCGGCCGTTTTGGCATAATCCTTGGAAAAGATCAGGGTGCTCTTCCCCTTATGGCTTTACCTTATAAAATGGGTGTCGGAGGAAAAGTCGGAACTGGCCATCAATGGGTATCATGGGTCCATGTAGCTGACGTCGCCAAAGCCATTCTTTATGCAATAGAAAATAAAGATTTTTCAGGTCCTTTTAACGTAACAGCGCCAGATCCGAAACAAATGAATGATTTTGGGGGAATTTTGGGCAAAGTTTTACAGCGACCTCATTGGATGCCCGTACCTTCACTTGCATTGAAACTTGTACTGGGTGACAAGAGTCAACTTGTTTTGGAAGGACAAAGAGTTATTCCCGATAAATTGTTAACCCATGGTTTTAAATTCACTTATCCAGATTTGCAACAGGCACTTAAAAATATTTATGCATAACATTTCAGAGAAAACGCAACCTATCTTAAAAAGAAAGGTTGCGTTTTTATGTGGTGGAAACATACCGTAGGCGTCATTGCCTCATGTGCAATATTAACTCTGGGCATTTTATTGAATCCATTTCAAGTAGATGCCGAATCTCTTAATTGGGGATTCAAAAAATCAAAACAGGAAGAACAAGCTCAAGCCGGGAGTGCATTTGATGAACTCTTGAAAAAATATGGAGCCTATTACAAAGGGTCTCCCGATGAAAAAATCCTATACCTTACGTTCGACAATGGCTATGAAAATGGCTACACTGCATCTATTTTAGACACATTGAAAAAAGAAAAAGCACCTGCCACTTTTTTTCTGACAGGTCATTATGTAGAAAGTGCGACGGAACTGGTCCAACGTATGGTGAAGGAAGGCCATCAAATAGGAAATCATTCGTATGGCCATCCAAATATGGCTAATTTATCGGAAGAACGAATGAAAGAAGAATGGGAAAAATTCGATCAGATTCTTGCCGAAAAAACGGGCGTGAAGAGAACATATTTTGCACGGCCTCCTGAAGGTGTTTTCAGTGAAAAATTACTTGCCTATGGTAACGAGCTCGGCTATCGCCATATGTTCTGGTCTGTCGCTTTCGTTGATTGGTATGCTGATCGTCCACAAGGAAAGGCTTATGCATACAACCATTTAATGAACCAACTTCATCCAGGTGCCATAATTTTGATGCATACGGTTTCTCCGGATAATGCAGCCGCTTTACCCGATTTTATTCGTGATGCCAAAGCGAAAGGCTACACATTTTCATCGTTAGACGCATTGGTAAATGAAGCAATCGAATTCCCGTTGTCTTTTCATTAACTGGTCTGTCCTATATACTGTAGAAACCAGTAGTAAAGGACGTGAAAACATTTGTCACAAGAAAACATAATCGAAGTCGGTCAAAAATTCCCGCTGACAATCAAACGCCTTGGCATTAATGGAGAAGGCATTGGCTATTATAAGCGCAATGTCGTCTTCGTTACAGGCGCTCTTCCAGGAGAAGAAGTGACCGCTCAAGTACAAGTAGTCAAGCGCAATTTTGCTGAAGCAAGCATTCTAAAGATCCGTAAGGCCTCACCTCACCGTCAAGAAGCACCCTGCCCTGTTTATGAAGCTTGCGGTGGGTGTCAGTTGCAGCATATGACTTATGAACAACAGCTTAAAGAAAAACGTGATTTGATTGTGCAATCACTTGAACGATACGTAAAAGACATTGCCAATGATATCGAAGTGCGCCAGACAATAGGCATGGAAAATCCATGGCATTATCGCAACAAAAGTCAATTCCAAGTACGTAAAGACGGCAAGAAAGTAAAAGCTGGTCTATTTGCGGAAGGTACACATCAGTTATTAGATATCGATGAGTGTATCGTGCAACATCCACATACAACACTTGTGACGAATGCAGTAAAAAGAATTCTAGAGAAACTTAAAATACCGATTTATGATAGTGAAACCGGCAATGGTCTAGTACGAACAATTGTGGTCCGTACCGGCATTCAAACAGGTGAAATTCAGTTAGTACTTGTCACTACACTTGCAGAAATGCCGAAACGTCAACTACTCATTGATAAATTGGCGACCATAGATCCTGCCATTGTCTCGATTGTCCAAAATGTCAATCCGAAGCAAACTTCTTTAATTTTTGGCGAGCGAACAATAGTTCTTCATGGCAAGAAAACACTCCATGAAGAATTAGGTGAACTTTCATTTGATTTATCTGCACGAGCATTTTTCCAATTGAATCCCGCTCAAACCGTTCGTTTATATAACGAAATTAAATCGGCTGCAGCATTAACAGGTAAAGAAACCGTTGTCGATGCTTACTGTGGTGTTGGAACAATTGGCTTATGGTTAGCCGATCAAGCAAAAGAAGTACGAGGAATGGATATCATTGCGGATAGTATTTACGATGCAAAGAAAAACGCAGAGAAGCAAGGATTCACTCACGCTACTTACGAGACTGGCACTGCTGAAGAGTGGCTTGCCACATGGAGCCGTGAAGGGTTCTCCCCTGATGTCCTAACTGTAGATCCACCTCGGACCGGTTTAGCGGACAGTTTATTGCACACTATTTTAAATGTGCGACCAAAAAGATTTGTCTATACGTCATGTAATCCATCCACTTTAGCAAAAGATTTAAGCGAATTGCGTAAGGTTTACAATATCGTCTATATCCAACCTATCGATATGTTCCCGCAAACAGCACAAATCGAAAGCGTCACATTATTGGAGCGTAAATAATCATTAAGCGATAAACACTAGAATCACTTAACATAGCCTCAAAATAAATAAAAATTTCTGGCATGCTCAATTGGGCATGCTTTTTCTTTTTGTTTAATATCAAGGATTATTATTTTTAATTCTAGGGAATAAAGAAAATGAGTTACTACGAATATAAAGCTAAATTGGATAGACGGAGGAATTGCTATGAAATGGAGAGGTCGAGGACAAAGTGCAAACGTAGAAGATCGCAGAGGGATGGGTGCTGGTGGAATAGGAATTGTTGGCGGTGGAATTGGTCTTGTCATTGTCATTATTATGACGCTAATCGGTGGCGGTGGTCCCGGTGATATTTTAAATAATATACAAGGCACTGATACGAACCAAGCAGGTCAATACGAAGAAACTGAACAAGAAACAGAACTGGCGGATTTCGTTTCAGTTGTCCTGGCAGACACCGAAACTGTATGGAGCGAGCTTTTCAAAGAAAAAGGATCGGAATATCAGGAACCGGTCATGGTATTGTATAACGGTCAAGTCAAATCCGCTTGTGGAGCAGCAGGCTCAGCCGTAGGACCATTTTATTGTCCAGGTGATTATAAACTCTATATTGATTTAAGCTTTTATGAAGAATTGAATAAAAAATTCCAAGCTCCTGGTGACTTTGCAATGGCTTATGTTATTGCCCATGAAGTTGGTCACCACGTGCAAACACTTTTAGGTACAAATAAGGAAGTAATGGCACTTCGCAATAAAATGAGTGAAGAAGAGTTCAATCAATATTTAATACGTCTGGAGTTGCAAGCGGACTATTATGCTGGCGTTTTCGCCCATTACGCAGAAGGTCAAGGCTACTTAGAAGTAGGCGATATTGAAGAAGCGATTACTGCTGCAAGTGCAGTAGGTGATGATAATATTCAAAAGAAAACGCAAGGATACGTCGTACCGGAAAGTTTTACACATGGTACTTCTGAGCAACGCATGCGTTGGTTCAAAAAAGGATATGAAGCGGGAACAATTGAAGATGGTGATACATTTAAAGCAAAAAATCTATAATGACCTCTCATAACTGAAAACAGCATGTCCCATCGAATCTCAACTCGATTGGACATGCTGTTTTTTGGGCTTCAACAAGCTTAATAAACTTAACGTCAATAAAAATAACGAAATAAGCCATAAAAAACTGAAGTCTTTAAAGTACTCCAGAAACACACCGCCCAAAAATGGTCCGGTCAAGCTGCCGATACTAAAGAAAATCCCGCATAGTAAATTCCCTGATGGCAATAAAGCTTTAGGCGTTAAATCCGCCATGTAAGAAATACCAAGAGAAAATGTTGACCCTACGAACAAACCAGCGAGTAGAAATGCACCGATAAGTGTCCAAACATTATTCTCTAACATGGCTGCCAAACTAAAAGAGAACGCGCCGCCAAACAACGAAAATAATACGACTTTCTTTCTGCCGATTCGATCACTTAGAGCACCTAATGGTAACTGCGAAAGGATTCCACCTGTTGAAAATGCAGCTAATATAATGGAAACCATAGACACATTGACATCATTTCGCAACGCGTAGACTGGGAAAATGGCATGCAAGCTGGACTCCAAAAATCCGTAACTAAATGGAGGGATAAAAGCTACCCAAGCAAATCCAATGGTTGCCCCAAAACGTGCCCATGTCCCTCGCATTGTGGATGTTTCATGTATATGCCCGGGAAAATCATTATCTACAAAAAATATGAGTGACCAAGCGGACATACATAAAATCCCCGATATGATAAACGGCAAGCCTTCGTAAATATAAACGAGTGGCAAAAATAAAGGACCTGCTGCGAAACCAATTCCGAATGACAGTCCGTACAATGCGATATTGCGCCCTAAGCGTTCTTGTGGCGAAAAGCTTGTAATCCATGTTTGAGTCGAAAAATGAAGTGCATGGTCTCCTATTCCAATGAACAATCGCAAAATAAACCAAAAAACAACACTTTTCCATAGCGGAAATAACAGCAATGATACAAAAACCAACATCCCTCCGATGAGAATTACGGGCTTATAACCAAATCTTCGAAGTGGCTGTTCCATAAATGGAGAAATTAAAAGTGTTCCGATATATAGCCCTGTTGCGTTCAAACCGTTCAATGAAGAAGAAAGTCCATCTTGTTCGAAAATTACAGAAATGAGTGGCAACAGCATTCCTTGCGAAAATCCAGATATCGAAACAATGACCACTAAAATCCAAAATCTTCTTTTTTCTAAGGCTGTAAACTGATTCATGAAGGTCCTCCTGCGTACGGGTTGAAATTATATTCATTTCAACCAAGTTTCGGTACAATTCTATCATAAAGGAGGGATTTGCGTTGAAGTATGTGATGACAGAATATGGATTAGAAACAGAGTTGGAGTTTGGAAAATTAACGATTTCAGGAGATGAAACAAAAGGATTTAGACCTTACCAATTAATTGTTTCGTCTCTTGTAGGCTGTAGTGGCGGCGTTCTTCGAAAAGTATGTGAGAAGATGCGTATGCCGATTGAGGATATGGAGATTGAAGTATTGGAAGTGTTGCGCAATCCTGAAGAAGCAAATCGACTCGAAAAAGTGCACATCCATTTCAAATTAAGAGGTCAACTCGAGGAAGCGAAAGTTGAAAAAGCAATGATTCTGACGAAGAAAAATTGTTCTATGGTCCGTTCTGTAGACCAATCAATTGAAGTCGTAGAAACGTTCGAACTTATTTAGACATTGATGAAGGCTCAGTCGATGATCTGCGAACAGATGATTGGCTGAGCCTTCTAAATATCACTAATATCCAATTGAGTATCCATATATCGATTCACGGCTATTGTGCCGGTGAAATGTTCGAACCCCCTCCTTCTAACTGATTGATTGGTTTCGACTATTCACTACGGCCTCCCCTCTCTTGTTGAAGTAAATTAACCTTAACACGTTAATTAACTTTTGTAAATATTCAAAATACATTTAATATTAAAATATTTCATAAGTCCTACTGACAGTTGAAAAATCATTGTATATGGGCTACGATGTATGTGTAAAGCGAGGTGGCTCACATGGGCAAGTCAATTTCAAACAAAGACCAACAAGTCACATACTTAAAAGAACGTCTTCACATTTTCTTAGAAGTATTAGATTCAATTGAACCAGAAACGACTGAACTTGAAGACATTGATCGCTTGATTGCGATGATGGATGACTTAGAAGAAAAGATGGAACAATTTAAAAACCGTCCTGAATGAACACATGGAGAGTGCCTATTTATATGGGTGCTCTCTTTTTTATGTTCCAAATTCTATTTTATTTTAGCTCTGTTAAATGGTGTGGTTGTTTATCGTACATTTGCGCTTGCCGCACGTTCCGCATGAGCCCAACAAGTATGAAAACCACATACTTGCGGTCTCATTCTTCACGCTCTTGCGGCCAGCTAGGCGCAAATGCACTCTTCGTAATATCAACAACATTATTTAATAGGGTGTTCTAGAGTCTGTTAATCATATTGTTAAAGTAAAGGAATCTGCGCCACTCCTGCGGAAAAACGGGCTGGCAAGACCCCGCAGTGAGGTACGAGCGAGGAGGCTTGCCAGTTCGTCCGCGGAAAGGGCGCAGATTCCTTTTTTGTAAAATCAACCGTGAAAGTTCAAAGCGGTTAGTTCGAATGAAATTTTAAGCTATGAAATGTTTTTTGACTAATCGCAGACCATTTCTGTCGGTTCGCATGTGATTTATGTCCAGTCAGAGGCGGTTTATATCCATCTGCAATGGTTTTACGTCCATACAAATCTCTTTCTGTCCATTCGCATCCAACTTCTCCTTACCCCCCTCCCTCCTTTCGACATCCATTCCTTTTTTTAGCCAACTGAAAAGAGTATAATGGAGAGTGGAATTATGACTAAGCAATGTATGAGAGGGGTCAACACACATGTACTTAGAAACATTGGAAAAAAGCATATATGACTTAATTACAGAAACGTCGACAAACTTACCGAAAGACGTGCGTCGTGCAGTCCGCAAAGCTAAAGCGGCGGAAAATGCGGGCACTCGCGCTGCGATGAGTTTGGATACAATCACCAACAATATTCAAATGGCGGACGAAAATGTCTCCCCTATTTGTCAGGATACTGGGTTGCCTACTTTTAAAATCAAAACGCCAATTGGGGTTAACCAACTTGAAATAAAAGCGGCAATCAAACGTGCGATGGTTACTGCTACGAAAACTGGTAAACTGCGTCCTAATGCAGTAGATTCATTGACTGGTGAAAACAGTGGCGATAACTTGGGCGAAGGTGTTCCAGTTGTGAAGTTTGAGCAATGGGAAAAAGATTACATAGAAATGAAGCTTATCCTTAAAGGTGGCGGATGTGAAAATAAAAACATTCAGTACAGCCTCCCTGCACAACTTGAAGGAATCGGTAAAGCAGGACGTGACTTGGATGGCATTCGCAAATGTATTCTTCACTCAGTCTATCAAGCACAAGGTCAAGGGTGTTCAGCAGGATTCATTGGTGTAGGAATTGGTGGCGACCGTGCTTCCGGATATGACTTAGCCAAAGAACAATTATTCCGCTCTGTGGATGACGTGAACCCTAACGCGCAACTCGCTGAACTTGAAGAATACATTGTAGAAAAAGCTAATACACTTGGCATTGGCACGATGGGCTTTGGTGGAGAAGCTACTTTACTAGGTTGTAAGATTGGTGTCATGCACCGTATTCCGGCAAGTTTCTTTGTTTCCGTAGCTTACAACTGTTGGGCTTACCGTCGATTGGCGATCAACATTAACCCTGCGACTGGTGAAATCAATGAATGGCAATATCAAGAAGGCGAAAAAGTTGAGTTTAAAGACTCAGGTACAGATCAATCTGCTGAAGAAGCAACATCTCGCATTGTCGAACTGCGTGCACCAATCAGCGAAGAAGAAATTCGCCAATTAAAAGTCGGCGATGTCGTGAACATCAGCGGGATGATGTATACAGGACGTGACGCGATTCATAAATATTTATCCGAAAATGATGCACCAATAGATTTGAATGGTCAAATCATTTATCACTGTGGTCCGGTTGTTTTGAAAGATGACGAAGGCAAATGGCATATTAAAGCGGCTGGTCCGACTACATCCATTCGTGAAGAGCCTTACCAAGGCGACATCATGAAAAAATTCGGCATTCGTGCGGTTATGGGTAAAGGCGGCATGGGACCAAAAACACTGGAAGCGCTTAATGAACACGGCGGAGTATATTTAAATGCAATTGGTGGAGCTGCTCAATACTATGCGGATTGTATAAAAGATGTTGAGGGCGTGGATTTAATGCAATTCGGCATTCCTGAAGCGATGTGGCATTTGCGCGTTGAAGACTTCACGGCGGTCGTTACAATGGATTCTCACGGCAATAGCTTACATGCAGATGTAGATAAATCATCTCTTGAAAAATTAGCCCAATACAGTGAGCCTGTATATAAATAATTCATTAGATTGCCTGTTTAAGAACTTCTATGTTATAATGATTATTAATTAATATAAATTCTAATAAATGCTGGTATTCCCTTTGGGAGTGCCAGCTTTTCGTACATTTTAGGGACTATGATTTTGATTTTCATTATCAGGAGGAATGTAAATGAGAGCAAAAGAGCAAAATATTTCACTGACAATGTTCAGTCGCATCAAACCACATGCCGAATTGATTGCAGCACTTTTATCAGGCGTATTAATTGTAATCGCTTGGCTGATCGGAAAAGGCGAGGAAAGCTCCTTATCCATTTCTATCTATTTAATCGCCTTTCTAATTGGCGGTTACGCTAAGGCGAAGGAAGGCATTTTACACACAGTGCACAACAAAGAATTAAACGTTGAGTTACTGATGATTTTTGCCGCAATTGGCTCATCCATTATTGGCTATTGGACGGAAGGTGCGGTCCTAATTTTCATTTTTGCACTAAGTGGGGCTTTGGAAACTTACACGATGAATAAAAGCCAACGCGAATTATCAGCGTTAATGAAGTTACAACCAGAGGAAGCATGGCTGCTGGATGAAAACGGGCAATCAAAGCGTGTCGCTGTAGAGGAGTTGCAAATAGGAAACCTCCTGCTTGTAAAACCGGGTGAACGTATTCCCGTAGATAGCATTATCGTGAGCGGAAATACTTTGGTAGATGAAGCTGCAATCAGTGGGGAATCCATTCCTGTATCAAAACACACAGGCGACCATTTATTTGCCGGTACTGTTAATTTAAATGGTGTCATGACAATTGAAATGAACAAGCTAAGCAGTGAATCGCTCGTACAAAAAATTATCGAACTTGTGCAATCGGCGCAAAGTGAAAAATCACCGGCGCAACAATTTATAGAGAAGTTTGAGAGCCGGTACGTCAAGATTGTTCTTATCTCGGTAGGCATCATGATGTTTCTCCCCCACTTCCTATTTGGCTGGGACTGGACGACGACATTTTACCGGGCGATGGTACTACTCGTAGTAGCATCACCTTGTGCACTCGTTGCATCGATTATGCCAGCAACTCTTTCAGCCATTTCAAATGGTGCCAAAAACGGATTATTGTTCAAAGGCGGCGTTCATTTAGAAAATGTGGGTTCCATGAAAGCAATCGCACTCGATAAAACGGGCACGCTCTCTCAAGGAAAGCCCGAAGTGACTGATTTCATCGTTCGTGAAGGCATGGATGAAACCTCAGTTCTGACAAACTGGGCAAGTATTGAATCGCAATCAACGCATCCACTTGCAAAGGCAATTACTAAATTTGCGGTTAATCAAGGGATTGTCACTTCACCTATTTCGAATATGAAAGATGTTCCCGGTTGGGGGATACATGCAACGATTGGAACGACACAATGGAAAGTTGGAAAACCGAGTTACGTAGGAACAGATGCAGCCATGAAGTTTCATGATGGCATTGCTTCTAAATTGACCGAACAAGGAAAGACAGTTGTATTCGCAGCAGATAACGATGGGATCATTGCCATTGCTGCATTAAGAGACCAAGTTCGACCTGAAGCAAAAGAAGCTATTGCTTTACTTCGTGAATCAGGCGTCTATACGATTATGCTGACAGGCGACAATGAACGAACTGCAAAAGTAATTGCTGAAGAAGCTGGCGTTGATCAATACATTGCCGAATGCTTGCCAGAGACAAAAGTGAGCCATATGAAAGAACTACTTTTGAAATACGAAAATGTTGGGATGGTTGGCGACGGCATAAATGATGCCCCTGCTTTGGCAACTGCAACGATTGGAATTGCTATGGGTGAAGGGACGGATGTGGCATTGGAAACTGCTGATGTCGTCCTCATGAAAAATGAATTATCTAGAATCAATTATGCTGTCCGCTTGTCTCGTAAAATGAATCGGATTGTTAAGCAAAATGTATTTTTCTCCATTACCGTTATTGTCATTTTAATCATCAGCAATTTCTTTCAAATGATAAATTTACCTTTGGGGGTCATTGGACATGAGGGCAGTACGATTCTAGTAATCTTGAACAGTTTACGTCTACTGAATCGGAACATATAAAAAGCAGGAGCGTCTATACGACAGCTCCTGCTTTTTTCATGGCCAGTTTTTCTTTTCGTTCCTGTATCACGGCATTGATTTGTCCCCCGACCATCAAGATGATTCCGGAAAAATAAAGCCACATCATCAACACTATGATTCCACCAATACTTCCATATGTAGCTGAGTAATTGGCAAAGCTACTAACATATAATGAGAATCCAAGGGAAACAATGATCCAGCCTAGTGTTGCAAAGATTGCGCCAGGAATTACACTTTTCAAATACAACTTGCGATTTGGGGCAATCCAGTATAACAACATAAAGACGATAAAAATCATGACAGGTGGAATGGTCCATCTTATATTATTCCATACTTCCAAAAATCCTTGTTCATAGCCGAGATAAGAGAATATGAAAGTACCAATTTGTTTGCCAAATACCGGCAATACAAGTGCAATTACAAATAGCATTATGAGCAATAAAGTGAAAATAACGGATATACCTCTTGCGATGAAGAAAGGTCTTGTTTCTACCAAATCATATGAACGGTTAAATGATTTTATCAATGCGTTCATCCCATTCGATGCAGACCAAATGGTAGCAAGAATCCCGATTGATAATAAACCACCGTTGCGGTTATTGAGCACTTCATTCAAAGTGCCATCAATCAGCGTGTATACTTCAACAGGTGCATATGTACGCAAAATATTAAAGAGTTGATCCTCCTGCAAATTCAAATACGGCAACAAGGTCACCAAAAAAATCAGCAAAGGGAATAGCGATAATAAAAAGAAGAACGCAAGTTGTGCCCCTAAGCCTGATACGTCCACATGTTGAATGCGAGCAATTAATTCTTGAAAGAATCCTTTTGATGATGTGACATCAAAAGGATGCTTAGGTTCTTTATTTTTTTTCTTAAATTGCATCAATTTCAGCTTACTTAAGAAATTCCCTGACGACTTGGTTTTTTGACTACCTCTAGGTTGAATTGGAATATCTTCGTTAGCCATGTCATCGTTCCCTTCCTTATGAGAAATATTTCTCTTCGTATACATGCTCAGGTAAAACCGGCATAGTGAATTCATCTTCATCGTCTTTTACAATGGTTTTGTACTCTTCTTTAGAGTGTTCGAATGCTTCTTTTGTATCTGTTACCAACGTTTTCACTTGTGGTGTCAAGATTTTCATTTCTTCCACTTTCCCTGATAAATATTTAGCATCTTGGGATATCTGAGTATAAACCGTCTGTAGAACTTCTGCTTTTTCCTGTAATTTCATTATCAGGTCATCACGGTTTTTTGAATAATATTTCACGTCAGAAGATACCGTTTTCAATTTATATTTAACCTCTTCACGTGTCGCACGATCAAATAAACTGATCCCCGCTCCTGCCAATGCTCCAACAACCATGCCTTTAAATAATTTGCTTTCCTTCATATAAAAACCTCCTAAGTAGTAATAATCATTGTGCTTTAATATACCCAACTCTTTCTTCATTAAAACAATATGTGAATTGGATTTGACAATCTTTCTGTCCCATGAAATGATTAACCATATTGTCCGAAAGGCAGGAATCCCAAATGAACTTAACTCAACCTTCACAAGAAAATGTGGAATACATGATTGAACAAATAAAAGAAAAACTTCGTATGGTCAATGTAGATGCCATGAAATCTGAGCATTTTGATGACTCTCAGTATGAAGATTTACACGATTTGTATGCCATGGTCATGAAGCGTGATACATTCAGTCCAAGCGAAATGCAAGCCATCGCATCAGAGTTAGGTTCATTACGTAAATAATTTTTTAAAAAACTTAGCGAACTTTTTTAGCCGAGAACCTCTAGTCTTGTTGACTTAGAGGTCTTTTTATATTGCTCAGCAAAACCAACTGCCTTCTCTGATGACAATCTGCATGCCCAATAATGTTAAATTAGCGTCAGTTCGCCATTGCTCCCATTGCTCTTTTTGAGGCAATAGATGTATATTTTCGAATGAATGGAAGAAACTATTGAAAACCGCTACACGCACTAGCTTCAAAGCAAAGTGTTAAGCCACCAATGCCACCACCAGTGATAAAAACATCCGTCTTCACGCTCATCCCCTCCATACTATTAAGTTCCTCAATTACTGATCGACAAAACTTTTAAGTATATAAAAAAACACCATTCAAATTTGAATGGTGTTCAAAGACTCATTATCAATAACAAGGAGGGCAGGAAAACTGGGCGACGATGGCTTCAGAAATTTCATCTGCCATATGGAGTGCCTGTAATTCGTATAGGTCGAATGTGTTGATTGAAGCGGTATAATTTTTTTCAAGCAAATAAGTCGTTACTGCTGTAAGTAACTCCAAATGTTTGTACATCATTTCCTGCATTTCATGTTTCGTGATAAAAGGATTAATCATACTCAAAAATTCAGCAATGTCATCTGCATTGGCGTACCACTTTTTATTAATGGCTTCAAAGCTTTTCGTATCTCCCGCTTTTGCCGCTTTCACCAGATCGGCTGCAAGTACCAGATGTTCCTTAATCAACTCACTGTAACGGTCTCCCGCTTCCTTTCCGTAATAAGGCACGAGTGCATCTCCCATCTCGGGAGCGTTTCGTAATAATCGCGCCAGCACCATCTCCAGGTCGGGTGAATCGTTTATCAATGCAATCACGGCTGCTCTTGTCCAGTATACATGCTGTGACCAAAGTAAACGCATCGTATTACGCAGTTCTAGTTCTGCACGACTGAGACATGGATTAAGAGGGGCTACGTATTGATTAATATTCGAATACATTTCATTACCTCCAATTGTTAATCTATGTATCGTATTCCGTATAGGCATTCGACGTTCGCGTTTCTGCAAAAAAAAATTAATAGAAGGAATTTTTGTTTTTGTGGTTTATTTCCGTTCAAATTGGTTTCTTCCTGTAGAAAGTCATTTTTACCGGTCGTCACCCGTGTACTCCCTCTCAGCCTCTCTTTATTCCCTTTCACTCATTTTCTTCCACTAAACATAAAAAAGCCTTCGCAAGGAAGGCTTCTCTAGGAAATTACACATTCATTAAATTTTGATACGCCACGGCAATGCCTGTACCAACAACTGCATTATGTTTAACCAAGGCAATATTTGCTTCCAAACTCTTGCCTTCCGTTAATTCTTTCACTTTTCCAAGTAAAAATGGCGTGACGTTTTTTCCAGCAATGCCGTTTTCGTCTGCTTCTGCCAATGCTTTTTCAATAATCTCAGTAATAAAGGACTCTTCCATTGCATCTTCTTCACGAATAGGATTGGCGATGACTGCTCCACCCTTCAGATTCAATGTCCATTTTGCTCTCAACATTTCGGCTACTGTTTGTGCATCATCCGCACGGAAATTCACTCCAAATGGACTCGTTCGCGTATAGAATGCCGGTAAAGAATCCGTTTGATACCCAACAACCGGTACACCTTTCGTCTCCAAATATTCCAGTGTGAGGCCAATATCCAAAATCGATTTTGCGCCTGCACAAATGACCGCTACATTCGTTTGTGCCAATTCTTCCAAATCTGCTGAAATGTCCATCGTTGTTTCAGCACCACGATGTACGCCGCCGATTCCTCCTGTAACGAATACATGAATACCTGCTAAATCAGCACAAATCATGGTCGCTGCTACCGTTGTTGCACCTTTTTGTTTAGTTGCCAATAAGTATGGCAAGTCACGACGTGATGCCTTGGCTACGTCTGGACTGTTTCCAAGCACTTCTAATTCTTCATCATTTAAGCCGATTTTGATTTGACCGTCCAATATGGCAATCGTTGCTGGTACTGCTCCATTGTCACGAATCAGTTGTTCCACTTCTTTTGCCGTAATTACGTTTTGTGGGTACGGCATCCCGTGAGAAATGATAGTCGACTCCAGAGCGACGACTGCTTTACCTGTCTCCAGTGCTTCTTTTACCTCGGTTGAATAAGATATGTATTGTTTCATTTATAATTCCTCCATTTCTTTTATTAAACGTGTTGCTGAAAGTTCGGTTCTTACCGTGTAAGGAGATGCTAATGTTTTGGAAGCATTCATCAGACCTGCTTGAATCGATTGAGGTAGTGATAAACCCTCCAACCAACTATGTAGCGTTGCCCCAACAAAGGCATCACCAGCTCCAGTAACATCTTCTAGCGAAGAAGCTTTTACGGCCGGCATGTGACGTACACCATCTTCAGCGGAACCAAAATAAACTCCATTGCTTCCAGTTGTAATGACTGCATACTTTGCACCTTTAGCTAAAAGTTCCAATATAGCTTCATGATATTCCTCATTCGTTTTAATCGTCTTTTTCAAATACATTTCGGCTTCATCTAGGTTACATAAGACCCAAGTGACACCATGTAGTTCATCGGGCATGCGATTCATTTTAGGTGAGGAAACAGGCACTATTGCCAATGGAATTTGATTGTCAAAAGCAAATCGTTGGATAAACTGTACCGTTTCTTTCGGACAGTTTAAGTCAATAACAATAAGTGTTGAACCACTTAACAGCATTTCATAGGTTTGTAGATAGGCAGGTGTCAATTCTTCATATACGTCCATATTGGCAATAGCCAGAACCAACTCCCCTGAAGGATCCAGGATTGCTGAGTAAGAACCCGTAGTGTGAGTTGGGAGCTGCTCGATGGATTGCAAGTTCATAAAGCTTTGCGAAGCCGTTTCGATTGTATGCCAATCTGCGTCTTTACCTGCAGTTGTAAAAAGACGCACTTTATGTCCTAAGCGTCCTAAATTTTCAGCGATATTCCGTGAAACACCACCTACACTTTCAATCGCATTCGCTGGATTCGATGTTCCCAGTTGAACATTTTGTTGCAAATGGAATTTACGGTCAACGTTGGCGCCACCAATACAATGAATTTCCCGTTCTTCATGCAAGACATACGCTCTTCCCGCAATCTTTCCTTGTTTCATTAAACCTGAAATTAAATTAGCTAACGCGGGTCTTGAAATGTTCAACGTTTCCGCCATTTCTTTTTGGGTCAAAAATGGATTTTGGCGAATCATCTCAATGATCGCCTGTTCTTTTTCATTCATCACATCACCTCTTTAAACATTTGTTTATAATATAAACTTTTGTGAAGGCGATTACAATACTTAATTTTCAAAATACCAAACTATTCTTTCGTTTTACGATTATTGCAATTGATTTACTGCTTTGAATATTGCTACTATAGAAGCAGACTGGACGAAAAAGGAGAATATTGAAATGACATCATTTAATGAGAAATTAACGAAGTACGCTGAGTTAGCTGTCAAAGTCGGCGTTAACATTCAACCGGGACAAAGTTTATACATTACAGCATCAATTGATAATCCTGAATTTGTACGTTTATTAACTAAAACAGCCTATGAAGTGGGCGCAAAACAAGTTTATGTGGACTGGACGGACGACGTCATTACCCGCACAAAATTCGAAATGGCTCCAAGTGCTTCTTTCGAGGAATTCCCAGCATGGAAAATTCAAGAACGTGAACAGCTTGCGGATCAAGGTGCAGCGTTCATGAATGTGATATCTTCAAGCCCTGATTTACTTAAAGGAATTGAGTCTTCCCGCATTGCTGCATTCCAAAAGGCTGCTGGAACCGCTTTATCGAAATATCGTCAATACGTTCAATCGGACAAAATCAGTTGGACAGTAATTGCAGCTCCTTCTAAAGCTTGGGCAGCGAAATTGTTCCCTGACGTTGCTGAAGATGAGCAAGTTTCTGCATTATGGGAAGCAATTTTTAAAGCTGTGCGTGCAGATGTTGACTCTCCTATCGAAGCATGGAAAAAACACGATGAAACTCTTCATGCAAAAGTGGATTATTTAAACGAAAAAAAATATCACAAGTTACACTACACTGCACCGGGTACTGATCTTACAATTGAACTTCCTAAAGGCCATTTATGGTGTGGGGCTGGAAGCGTAAACGAAAAAGGCGATTCTTTCATGGCAAACATGCCAACTGAAGAAGTATTTACAGTTCCTTTGAAAACTGGTGTGGATGGAGTTGTTGTTAGCTCTAAACCTTTAAGCTACGGCGGCAACATTATTGACGATTTCAAAATCACGTTTGAAAAAGGACGCATTGTGAAAGTGGAAGCTGCAGAAGGACAAGAAGTATTACAACAATTGGTGGATACGGATGAAGGCGCGAAGTATTTAGGAGAAGTTGCATTGGTACCTCACCAATCCCCTATCTCTGAATCCGGATTACTTTTCTACAACACTCTGTATGATGAAAATGCGTCAAACCACCTTGCAATCGGAAGCGCTTATGCATTCTGTTTAGACGGCGGCAAAAAGATGTCTCAAGAAGAACTCGCGGAGAACGGCTTAAACCAAAGCATTACACACGTGGACTTCATGATTGGTTCTGAGCAAATGGACATTGATGGAATTTTGGAAGACGGCTCTCGTGAAGCGATATTCCGTGCAGGTAACTGGGCGTTTTAATGAACAATTTTCGACAATTGGTAAAATACCTTCAAGAATGCACTTTCCTCCTGTATACTGATAACTATTGAACAAATAGGTTAGTAGAAAGGAGAGTTCTCATGACTTTCGGGATTATAATTGTTATTGGCTTTATGATTATTATTGGGATAACTGGTCAATTCGTTATGCATTTCTTGGGTAGAGCTTTAGTTTCTCATGACGCAGAAATAATCGATCCAAAACCTAATACAAAGTATTAATCATATAAAGCAATCGTCTACAGACGATTGCTTTTTGTTATGATTTAACTTTTCGTTTACATTTACACTACACGAGTATAACGATAATGTGACAAAATCCTACAAGATACTTAATTCCCCCCTCCTCTCTATACCATATGTCACAGGAAATTCTGCAACATTTGACAACTCCCATTAAGTACCATATGGATTATGCACTAAAATCCTCTATACTTATGAAGCAAACCGTTTTAAGGGAGGAATCTGCATGTTTTCAGGTATTGATTTGGGGATTGATTTAGGAACAGCTAATATCCTTGTATATACAAAAAATAAAGGCATTATTTTAAATGAACCATCGGTAGTAGCGGTGGATACAAAAACTAGACAAGTTGTCGCATTTGGTGAAGAAGCGAAGAGTATGATCGGTAAAACACCAGGCTCGATTACAGTTATTCGACCATTGAAAGATGGCGTCATTGCTGATTTTGATGTAACGACAGATATGTTGCGTATGGTCATGAAAAAAGTAGGCAAAAAAATGGGTAGCTCTGTCCGTAAACCGAACGTTATGGTATGTACACCATCTGGCGCTACTTCAGTAGAACGCCGTGCAATTCATGATGCCGTGAAAAATAGTGGCGCTAAAGAAGTACATTTGATTGAAGAACCTGTAGCAGCTGCGATTGGCGCAGACCTGCCTGTCAGCGAACCAATTGCAAGTGTCATTGTTGATATTGGTGGGGGAACCACTGAAGTTGGGATCATTTCATTTGGCGGTGTCGTATCGTCTAATACAGTTAAAGTTGCGGGAGACCGTATGGATGAAGACATTATTCATTTTGTCCGTAAACAATTCAATGTGTTAATCGGTGAACGCACAGCTGAAAGAATTAAAATGGAAGTCGGGTACGCCTTGATTCCACATACAGTAGAAACAATGGAAGTGCGTGGCCGTGACGTCATGACAGGCCTTCCAAAAACTATTACAATCAGTTCTGTAGAAGTTCAAGAGACTTTGAAAGAATCGTTACTTTCTATTCTGGAAGCAATTCGTGCAACTCTTGAAAGCTGTCCTCCAGAACTATCTGGTGACATTGTTGACCAAGGTGTTGTATTGACTGGTGGCGGTGCCCTATTAAAAGGCATGCAAGAATGGTTATCTAACGAGATTTCCGTACCAGTTCATATTGCCCCTCAACCACTTGAGTCTGTAGCAATCGGTACAGGTCGTTCATTAGTTATGATGGATAAAATACAAAAAGTTGCCCGCTAATCAAAAATGATAGGGGCAACCTTGTGAGCGGGATGATTCTGTCATCTCGCTCATTTTTTTATATAATGCAGGTCGCTTTTGTTTGATAAAGTTCGGCGACAATTCCTCGTTCATAATTCCTTGATGAAAGATTGGAGTCAATGCCGGCGACACCGGTGGAATGAGCCACGTCCAATCCCCTTTTACTTCTCTTTGCTGCTTTTCTTCTTTATCACGAAACGTTTGAAATTGCTGTGCCGCTGTATAATGGTCGACAATCTGGACTCCAGCCTTTTTATACGATGCATACACTGCATGTTGAAGTTCCACTAGGGCTCTGTCCCTCCAGAACGTTGTCGTACTTGATGTATCAAGCTCCAACTGTTCTGCGACATCTCTCAATCGATTGTAACGATAAGAATCTACTAAATTTCTTGCTGCGATTTCTGTCTCCATATACCATCCGTTAAAAGGAGCGGGATAACGTAATCCGCCAATTTCCAAATATCGATCCGAAATGATTGGCACCGCATACCATTTCAGATTAAGTGGTTCCCAGTTTTGATGAACAGGATGATTGATTTCCACTTCAAGTATTTCTTCTTTATTTAATGGTACCATTATTGGATTCCCTTCATCCCATTGGAAAATCACGGGCAATAAATCGTACGGACTGCCCTCACCTTCCCAACCAAGATTTTGGGCTATTTTTGTTATCTCAATCGAAGCTGGATCACCTACAACATCACCTGATTCCAATTTGTACCCTGCATAGCGGATCAACTGATGACTCCACAATTGCACTTTTTGCGGTTCATTTTGTTTAAGTGGCGGAAAAATGGTAATCGTAGACCGAATTTTCCCTGTATTTGTTGCGTGTTGAATATGTTTATGCAGATATCCGGCTACTTCATCAGACGACTCCACATCTCTTGCATCTAAAATATCGAGACTTTCCCAAAACAACCGTCCAATGCATTTCGTACTATTTCGCCAAGCAAGCTTTGCACCATACGTTATTTCCTCCAGTGTATGTGTATAGGTTCCAGTAGCTCTTATTTCACTTTCTACACAACGCTGACGGTCATTTACCACTTCCATTGAAAGTCCATTCTCTTCTCCATATTGAAAAATAAATTTAGCTGCCTCTTCAAGCATTGAATGGTTCATGTTTTTCATCCTTTATGTTTCTTTATCCTTATAGTGTAGTTAATATTTCTATTCTACACAAAGGATTATCGGTACACATTACCTTGTTTTTAAGGAATGTGACTTAAAAGTGGCGAATCCCTATAAAAATCATCTACAATAAGAAAGGAAATTACTTAGGAGGAACTGATAAATGTCTTTATTAAACGAAATTCTTTCTTTTAACCAAAAATTCGTAGCTGAAAAACAATACGAAGAATTCATTACAACAAAATTTCCGGACAAAAAAATAGTTATCTTAACATGTATGGATGCCCGGTTATTTGAATTATTACCGAAGGCAATGAACTTTAAAAACGGTGATGTGAAAATTGTAAAAAGCGCCGGCGCTGTAATTAACCATCCATTCGGTGGCATCATGCGTAGTTTACTTGTAGCTGTATATGAATTGAATGCAGAAGAAATTTACATAATTGGTCATTACGACTGTGGGATGAGTGCCATCAAACCGGATGTCATGCTGCAGAAAATGATTGATCGGGGAATTGCTCAAGAAACAATCGATATGCTGAGCTATTCGGGTGTGGAATTGAACGAATGGCTGCGTGGCTTTGAAGATGTGAGCGAAAGTGTCAGACATAGTGTGGATATGGTAAAAAATCATCCCCTAATGGTCAAAGATTTTCCAGTTCACGGTTTGGTCATTGATCCCGCAACAGGCAGACTTACACTTGTGGAATAAGAAACATAAAAAAACTGCACCCCAATTGTTAGTGTGTCTAACAATTGGGGTGCAGTTCATGTTAGGCTCTTTTTTACTGTTCTGCTGATTTTTTGCGTCGATAATTCCATTGTTGGTATTGGAAACGAATGAAGCATCCGATACAAAACCCCATAATAGCTATCAATGCTGCTAATCCCACCATAACAGTTGCAATGTTAAACAAAATACCCCAATTCATAAAGAAACTAATCGTCGCAATTAATAAAAACCCAACGGCCAACCATTGGTTAAATTGTAGCTGGTCATAATCTTCTTGGGCATATTCATTTGCTGGCTTGGTTAAAAATTTCTTAACTATGGCTAAAACAGGATTGAATCCTGTAAATAAACTTAAAAGACATGAAACTAAAGGAATCAATAACATCCACGCGGATTGTGTAATAAGCGAAATGACTACTGATATGACAATTGTCATTGATTCGCCATCACAAGAGGCTTCGGAATTGTTTTCATATTAAAACCTACTATTCTTATTGGATTTCAGTTTATTATATGATTGGGTTGAAAATATGTAAACATATCAGCCTATAACATCTAATATTTCCCGGGAAATCGACATAAAAAAACTGGTTTCTCAATTGAGAAACCAGCCATTCATCATTTTACGCCATTTCCGCCAAGCGGCCTTGCCTTTTCAATAATCATTTTCTAAAATTGCATAAATGTAATGATCTTCCCATTCACCATTAATGAATAGTAGCTGTCTTAACAAGCCTTCTTTTTGCATTTTTGCTTTTTCTAAGACACGCATTGAACCAACATTACGCGGAGAAACATATGCTTCAATGCGGTGTAACCCTATAACTTCCATTCCATACTTGACCAGAAGTTGAACCGCCTCTGTCGCAACCCCTTTGCCCACATTCAATTCATCTATAGAATAACCAATGAAAGCACTTGAAAAAGGTAGGCGTTTAATACTGTACATAGAAATATGACCAATTAGTTCCCCCGACTGTCTATCATAAATGCCGAAGCTGAATTCGCGTTGGTTCTTCATATGGTGAAGTGATTCTAGAATCTTTTCTCTTTGTACTGCTACGGTAAAGTATGAATCCTGATGCCTTGGTTCATAAATTGACCAATAATGTCGATTCTTAAATACTAGATTGGTGAGATCTGAAGCATCATTTTCATCTAATGTTCGTAAAAAACAAGTTTGTCCGTCCAGTAAAATCATTGAAAATCACCCTTTAGATGAAGTTAACGACAGAAACTCTTCCACATCTTTAATACATAGTGCTATGCCTTTTTCCCAGAACGCATGTTGAGTGATATCTTCTCCTAAATGCTTCATTGCTAAATCTTCAACAGACATGATTGCCGTATCTTGAAGTAGGGAGATATACTTTTCTTCGAAACTGCAGCCTTCTTCAATTGCTTTCGCATAAATGCTTAAGCTGAATAAATAACCGAATGTGTAAGGGAAATTATAGAATGGTACATGTGTGATATAGAAATGCAGTTTTGATGCCCAGAAATGCGGATGAACTTCACCTAATCCATCTCCAAATGCTTCACGTTGCGCTTCTTCCATCAATGTATTTAAGCGTGCAGCAGAAACAATTCCTTTTTTACGCTCCTCATAAAAACGAGTTTCAAATAAAAATCGTGCATGAATGTTCATGAAGAATGCGACACTTCGTTGAATCTTATCTTCAAGCAATGCCAATTTTTCATCAGCTGTTGATGCTTCTTTTACTGCTGCATCAGCTACAATCATTTCAGCAAATGTAGAAGCTGTTTCTGCAACTCCCATTGCATATTGACGATTCATCCAATGTACAGGACGAAGTGCATATGAATGGAAAGCATGACCAAGTTCATGTGCCAATGTTGCAACGTTGGACATCGTTCCACTATATGTCATAAAAATACGGGACTGCTGTGATAGAGGCATCCCAGTACAGAAACCACCTGGTCGTTTATTAGGGCGGTCTTCTGCCTCAATCCATTCATCTTCAAATGCCTGTCGTGAGAATTTCTCAAGCTCCGGACCGAATTTGCCGAAGTGTTTTAAAATGAACTCTGCACCTTCCTGGTATGACACTTTCTGAGTAGATTCAGTTACTGGCGCGTCTAAATCGTACCAATGCATGGCATCTGCTCCTACCAGCTCAGCCTTACGCTTTAAATATTCTACAAATGGAGCTTTATGCGCGCTGATTGCGCCCCACATAGCATCCAATGTTTGCTGTTTCATTCGATTTATTTGCAATGGTTCTTTTAATATTGAATCCCAGCCACGTTTTTTGTAAACGGCCAAGCGAAATCCAGCCATATGGTTCAATGTTTTAGCAAAGAACTCTTCTTTATCTGTCCATGCTTGTTCTAATGCTTCAAACGATTCTTTTCGAACTTTTGCATCCGGATGAGAACTTAAGTTACTCGCTTGTCCTACAGAGAACTCTTTTTCTTCTCCGTCCACTGTGACACGAACTTTCACGTCACCAACCAATAAATCGTATAGTTGACCCCATCCATGATAGCCGTCCACCCCAAGAGCGGTAATCATATCTTCTTCTTTTTCAGAAAGTAATTCCTTCGCTTCATCTCGCCATTCGTTTAGAACAAAAGCAAATTCTTTTAATTGATCGTCCTTCATTAAAGCAGTCCAAACAGTTTCTTCAGTTTTTGATAACTGTTGTTGAACAACGAGCATGGATGAAGAAAAACGAGCACCTAAAGAGCCGATTTCCCCTTGCAATAAGTTCGCTTGTTTATCAGTAGTATCTTGAGCTAAATAACAACCAACAACTGCTCCAGCTTGTGTTAAATTTTCAGCAACTTGTTTAGTTTCTTCAATAATAGAAGAAATTTTAGTAGCGTCTGATTCCCCTGTTGGAACAACAAAGGATGATAAAGTTTGCTCAAAAGTATCAAGTCTACTTGCTAAAGCATCCAAATGTTCACGAAGTTCAGGAGATGAGCTTCCTCCCTTAAAAAATACGTCCAAGTCCCAAACTTCAGCATACGTCTTTGTAGTCAATATCTTTCCCCCATGTCTTTCTAAATTTTCTGAAAACACTACACTATTATATCATGCTTCTTCGCCTTGCGAAACATCGTTCTGTAGTTTTGCAATGGGTATGCCTTTTTCAATGCACACTTGCATAATATGTTCCAGAATTCTTTTTAAAACAACCTTGCGTGCATATTTCTTATTATTCGCTTCAACGATAAACCACGGAGCCTGTTCAACATTTCTTCAGCAGCCGTGACAAATTCTGTCAATCCAGAGACCTTCATTCTTTTAAACTTCATTTTACAGAGAGTTTTGGTAAATAGAAATTTGTTGTTGCTTTGGACTGACGTTATACTAATGTATAGGAGGTGAATGCTGTGGTTCGTTTCGCACTAATGGTCATCGCACTGATTGGTGTGGTTATCATCAATGCATTGGCAAATATTTTACCACTTAACAATCAAACAACTGGTGAAATTTCCAATCGTCTTCCTGTACTATTTACACCGGCCGGCTATGTATTTTCAATTTGGTCCGTTATTTATGTATTGATGCTCATTTGGTTGGTAGGTATGTGGAAGAGGAGTAAAGATATAGATGCAACCTATATAAAGCGCTCAAATCTGTTTATCATCAGTTGCATTTTTAATGTGGCATGGATTTATTTATGGCATTATGAATATTTCTTATTTACGGTTGTCGTGATGATTGCATACCTAATTACACTAACTTTACTTTATCGTACTTATCCAGTATCCGATAACCTTCTTACTGGTCGCTTTCCAATATCAATTTATTTGGGATGGATCAGTGTTGCAACGATTACGAATATTAGTTATGTCCTAACTCTATATCAGTGGAATGGCTGGGGATTGAGTGACCCCCTATGGGCAGTCATCATGATGACTGTTGGAACAGCACTCGCACTACATATTCGATTCCACCATTTTGATATCGCTTATGTATTTGTCTTTATTTGGGCTTATATCGGAATTGCGGTCCGAAATGGTTTCGAAGAACTTCTTGTCTCTACAGCTGCTCTTTTCTTATGTGCAGTCATGCTAGCGGGCATCCTATTTATTAAAAAAAGACCAACTGCGCGTTCATAGCAGTTGGTCTTTCGCATTATTTAATCGATTTTCGTAATAAGAATTGGCGCATCTTTAGTAACGATGACCGTATGTTCAATCTGTGCAACTAATGATTTATCCGGAGTCAAGAAAGTCCAACCGTCACCAGACTCCACGATATGTTCCGCTTTTTCTGAAATGAACGGCTCAACTGCCAAAACCATACCTTCTTTTAAGATGGTAGGTTCCCATGCATCAAAGTAATTCAAAATATGCTGTGGTGCTTCATGAAGAGATTTTCCGATACCATGTCCAGTTAAGTTCATAATGACAGTTAATCCATTTTGCTTCGCTTCACGTTCCACAGCTTTGCCGATTTGATTTAACCGAGCACCAGCCTTTACTTTCAACATTGCACGGTTAAATGCACTTTCAGCTACTTCACATAGCTTTTCTTTCTTCGCGTAGCCTTCACCCACTACAAATGAAATTCCCGTATCTGCGAAATAGCCATTGAATGATCCGGATACGTCGATGTTCACTAGGTCTCCATCTTTGATGACACGTGAACCAGGAATGCCATGAGCAACTTCTTCATTGACACTGATGCATGTAAATCCAGGGAAATCGTACTCCCCTTTAGGACCAGAAATAGCTCCTTTTTCTTTAAACATGCGGCCAGCGATCTCATCAAGTTCTTTTGTCGTGACACCTGGTTTTGTTGCCTCTCGCATTACATCACGAATTTCTGCAACGATGCGACCGATAGTTTTTAACGACTCAAAGTCTTCAGTAGTTTTTGCAATCATATTCGTTAAACCCTTTCTTCCTCAAATTATCTACCCCATACTATACCACAAGAAAAGATGCTTTCCCATTTACCAAAATCATTCTGAACATTTGGTAAACCTCTAGTAAAGTATGCGCAATAGAGGAATTGCGTCATCAGCCGAATTTTAAAAACAACCCATACAGGGTTTTAACGTGGTTTTTGTTCATTCAAAACGAATTCTGTCCACTCGCTACCAACATTGATGATTCCACTCAATAAAGACACACCTATAAATCAAACGTTATTGCGATGTTCAATCAAACGTGGTGCAGCAACGAAAATGATGGAGCACACAATTGCTGTCAAAATAATGGAAGGAATCATATAACCGCCGTTATATACGAGCGAATAAATCCAAACGTTCTTGCCTTCTGCAGCTTCTGAAAAGAAAATAACTCCTGCGATTACGTGTGTAAAGAACCGGAAGAGCCCACCAAAAACAGCTCCCAATACGATATAAGTAATCATTTTTCCTTTACGCTGCTCATTTTTTGCTTGTATTACTTTATGTCTGACAAGTGCTGCTAAGCCAACAACTGTGAACGCTACGAAATAATCCAGGAAACCTTGGGCAGGAGTTAAAATATAAGCTCTTCCCGCTAAAATTTGAAGGACCCCAATAATCAGACCCGTGCTCAAACCTCCCGCAAGCCCCCATCGAATAGCCATCAATACGATTGGTACCATGACAAGACTAATAGATCCGCCCTGGAACCATAAGTTAATAGAAAGCATATCCAATACCAATCCGATTCCTGCAAAAATAGCCACTTCAATTAATAATAACAACTTACTTCGATTCATCTTGCTTCCTCCTTTTGCGATGTACTGCAAATCGCATGTCAGGGTGAAAAAACCATAAAAAAACAACCTCAGGGACAGAGCCTGACGTCGTTGGAGTCGGTTTCTATCCACATCCCTGCGCAAGCATTAACTTACAGGTTCAAAGGGTTAGAACGTTCCTCGCTCACTCTCAGCCATTACAGGCTCCCCTTGTGGTAAATACATCTAATTTTGATATTACGGGTTAATTGTAACCAAAGAGGGAAAGAGAAGCAAGAGGGTTTCGTTAGTTCTGTGACTTTTGGAACAGCGGTAGTATACTGAATATAAAAATTTATTGAGGATGTGAAGTTACATGATCGAGTTATTGAAAAATTTGGTAGCAATTAAAAGTGATACAGAAGAAGGTGCCAATGAAGCACTTCGATTTTGTTCAAAATGGCTCGATAGTCATGAAATCACACATGAAGTTCTTGAAAATGAAGGCCGATTGATGATTCACGCTGAAATCGGACAAGGTCCCACAACCATCGTATGGAATGGCCATGTGGATGTAGTACCTGGAAAAATCGAGCAATTCAATCCCGTTATCGAAGGCGACCGCTTGTATGGTCGTGGATCCGCAGATATGAAAGCTGGAGTGGCAGCCATGATGGAAGCGTTCCGACGTACTTATTCTGCAAGGGAAGAACTTAAGCAACGCATTGTTTTACATATTGTAACGGATGAAGAAACGGGTGGAAGTAAAACATCCGGTCATCTTGTAGAAATTGGTCGCTCAGGTGACTTTGTCATTTGCGGAGAACCAACTCACCTGAAACTAAGTGTTCAATCGAAAGGAATTCTGCATGCGGATGTCACTTTGTTCGGAAAAGCTGCCCACGGATCCCGTCCATGGGAAGGAACGAATGCCATTGAAGCAGCCTTTAAATTTAATGAACAATTAAAGACACTACCATTTACGAAAGCAAGCAATCCATATTACGAATATCCTTCCATTAACTTGGCTAAAATCCAGGCAGGCGATCGATATAATGTCGTACCTGATGAATGTCTAGTTAACTACGATATTCGCTTTGTTCCAGGACAAAAATGGGAAGATATTATTGAAGAAATGACTGAACTTGCTCAATCTATTAACCCCAAAAATATTGTCAAACCTGGCGGTAAAACACCCGCCATTACAACAACCGAAGATAATGCTTTTGTTCAATCTCTTGCTGGTGTTATAGCACAAGTAACCCAAAAAGAGGCTGTGTTATTCGGGCAGCATGGAGCTGCGGATACACGTTACTATGCAAAAACTGGTGCTGGAGCAATTGAGTTCGGACCAAGCGGAGACGACTGGCACGGACCAGGAGAGTATGTATTGATATCATCCGTTGAGCAATATGCAGACATTTTAACGAAATATGCATTGATTTGAAACCTCTATTAATGTTGTAACGTATTAAAGGCAGTAAGCATTAAAGGAGGAGTATTAATGGATAATCAACGTATATTATCCGCTTTGTGTTATTTCAGTATTTTATTCGCTCCATTCTTATTGCCATTAATCGTATATTTCGTTTCACCGACAGCTGAGGTTAAGTATCATGCGAAACGCTCTCTTCTGTCACACTTGATTCCCGTGGTGCTCGGAATTGTCGGGTTCATTGTATTAGTGATTGGTTCAATCGCAGTATTCAGCACGACAGTTGATGGCACTGTAGAGCCTAGCACATCATTTAACTTCCTGACTGCAGGACTTCCTTTCTTGTTTATTGCAGTGTATGGTATTCTTTATCTTATTGTATTGATCTGGAATATCATCCAAGGAATTAAAGTACTGCAATAGGTTTACCTTGGGCTCTTTACGGGAATTAAATTAATGTACAATACTGACAGGAGCGATACACATGAGAATCGGTAACTTAGTTAAGACAGCTGTAAAGTTTGCGCCAATTATTATTCCAATCGTAAAAAAAGTATTGGATTCAAGAAAACGCTCCACAACAATAACATATCCACGCAAATAAAAAGTTGGAACTCATTAATCTGAGTTCCAACTTTTTTTATATCATCGTTTTCATTTCAGATATGGCAATATAATCTTCTTCCAAAAATGATGATGGCAGTGCGGCAGATTCATCTCCAGCTGCCGTTGCCTTTGCTCCTTGACGGTCTTTCATAATCTGTTCGAAGCTCAGTGGATTTGCAGGAGGAATCTCCCCTGCCAATACCTGCATGCCACCTTTAGCATAGACATTGAAGAAGCTGTTAGCCATGGCTCTGTATCCTTCAGCATTCGGATGCACATCAGCAGGGTTCGGTACTTTGCCAGTGGCTTGATCTCCAAATGCAGTTTCCACAGATACAAATTTCACACCCGCTTCTTTTGCCACGTTTGCCAAAATTTGATTCAATCGATTCAGTTGTTTCGCAGTACCGACTTTTTGTGAGTCACGAGCATGCGGATAGGCAAAATAATAACCCATTACATACACTTCCGCTTTTGGTGCAATCTTTTTCAACTCTGCAAGCATGGTCTTCATATTCTTTCGTACATTGTTCAAAGAATAGTCTGCTGGGATTTGCTGAAATGACAGTGAACCTGATTTTGCATCTGATTTTATTAATCTCAGAAGATCGTTTGCTCCAGCAGATATCGTGATGAGATTTGCATTTTGTAGCAAAGGTTTTGCTTCTTTCGATTGGACTCGCTTCAACACATCAGCGCTCGTAAATCCTGGGAACGCCAAATCTTTTGAGTAGAAGGCCAGTGGTTGATTTCTCGCAATTTCTTGGGCAATTAAATCACTGTAACCAGTATCAATCTCACGTGTCGGGGTTTGACCTGCCGCAAGTGAGTCACCGAGAGCCACATAAGAAACTGGTCCAATTACTTGAGCGCTTGTCTGTAATGGCACTAAAAACAGGCCCAGACTGAACAACACGACAGTTAGTTTTTTGATAATCATGACATCACCTTAAAATGCCCAATTACCTTTGCGGAAAATCGGTTCTCTTGTACCATCTTCGTATTCGCCATCAATGTCCATTTCTGCACTGCCTATCATGAAATCTTCATGAGTGATTGATGTATTTAATCCTAAAGCACGAAGCTGTGCTTCTTCTAAGTCCCGTGCACCCTCAACGCATGTTGGATACGCTTCGCCAATTGCTAAATGGTTAGAGGCATTTTCATCAAATAATGTGTTGTAGAACAAAATTCCAGAAGATGAAATCGGTGATTCATGAGGTACCAATGCCAACTCCCCTAAATAAGCAGAGCCTTCATCATGTTGAATGAGTTGCTGCAATAAGTCATTCCCTACTTCAGCCTCAGCCTTCACGATCTTTCCTTTTTCAAATGTTAACGTAAATTTGTCTATGATATTACCTTGATATACAAATGGTTTAGTATTACGGACATAGCCATTTACACCAAATTTTAATGGAGCAGTGTACACTTCTTCAGTCGGCATATTCGCAATAAACGCTGTTCTGTTAGGTGTTCTGCTGGCACCGGACATCCAAATATGTTTATCCGGCAATTCGATTATCAAATCCGTGCCTGGTGCTTTATAAATAATTTTTTTGAAACGTTTATCATTTAAAGCTGTTGCACGGGCTTCCAAATCGCGGATATGTGTTTTCCATTGATCAACAGCAGTTCCATCTCCGATGCGTACGGTTTTAAAAATCGTTTCCCATAGCATGGATAACTGCTCTTCTTTTGGCAAATCCGGGAATACTTTGGCTGCCCACATCTCTGAAGGTATAGCTACAATCGACCAAGCAATTTTATCTGACATGACGGAAGCGCGATATTTTTCCAATGCACGGCCAGCCACTTTTTGTTGATCGGAAATGCGTTTGGCAGGAATTCCAGCCAATAAATCAGGATCTTCTGCATCAATCCACAACAAAGCTCCCTGCTGATCGATCAATTCTTCACGCTGTGTAACCATCCATGCAGGAAATTCGTGCATAGCGGAATCTGGTGCCAACTCATAAAAAGCACGATTTATCGGTCCATCTGAGAAATTCACATGGACACGCTTTGCTCCAGCTTCATATGATTTCTTCACAACCAAACGCGTAAAATCAAGGGTATCAGTCGTTGTATTTATCAATACATATTGACCAGGTTGGACATTGATTCCAACGCGAACTGCCAAATCTGCATATTCGGCTAGTTTCTCTTCAAATGTCATTTCTTTTTCCCCCTTTGTTGCACCGTTTTTGAGGACCCTTCAATCAATTTACCTTGATCCCATACCTTTTGAACGGGTTTTGAAGGCAATTCTTTCGTCCATTTTTTAAAATTCTTTTCGTCTGTGTAGGTTAATAAAGACAATACTTCCCCGTCAGCACCAGCACGGCCTGTTCGACCTGAACGGTGCAGATAAGGTTCTATTGAGTGCGGTACATCGACGTGAATGACATGAGTCAATCCTTCAATGTCAAGACCTCGTGCTGCAATATCTGTAGCGATCAGTATGCTTACTTCGCCTTTACGGAAAGAAGCCAATGCCTGCTTACGTTCTTCTTTTTTCATATCTGAGTGCAAGGCAACTATTTTTGCTTCACGGAATTTCAGTTTCGTTTCTTTCATCAACAATTGATCTAAATTATTGACAAATGCTAGACCCCGTAAGCCTTCTACGTGCGCCAACCGTCGCAATAAATCGGTTTTATCTCGTTCTTCTACTTTGACGAATGAATGGACCACTTTTCCTTGTGCTGGCAATTCTTCATGACTAACTTGAATTCGAATCGGCTCTTTCATCATGCGGCTTGCAACAAGCTCAATTTCTTCTGTTATTGTTGCTGAAACGACCACAATCTGTCTGTCATGATTAGACCCATCGATAAGCGCTTTAATGATACCACGATGCTCACGGGCCAATAGTTGATCTCCCTCATCTAAAACAATATGTCGTATATCGTGCAATTTAAGTTTCTTTGATTTCATTAATTCATTCAAACGCCCCGGTGTTCCTACAACAATTGTGGGCTTTTTCTTTAATTTTTCCAATTGACGAGCCATATTGGCTCCTCCGATTAGTTGAGCAACCGTAATATCGGTATCTGCAGTCCACTCTCGCAATACTTCAACGATTTGCATGGATAGTTCCTGTGAAGGGGCAACGATAAGTGCTTGTGTTTTTTGAATGGCACCATTCACTTGATTCAATATCGGCAATACATACGCCAAAGTTTTCCCTGATCCTGTCGGCGATTGTGCCACCACATCTTTTCCTTCCAGCATGCTAGGGATTAATTGTGACTGAACAGGCATTTCATATTCAAATTTCCATTTATTTTGAAGTTCTGGTTTTAAGTTTTCGATAAATGTCATGGGTTATTCCACCTTTATAAATACATGCTCCTAGTGTACCACAAATCACTATCTTCAACCTTTTACTGATATATTCAGTCGTTTTCCCCATAATAAAAACCCTGTCCCCATGAAGGAGACAGAGCATGTTTAATCATTCAATTCGTAGCCGCATGCAAGTATGGCACTTTCAGCTAATACCATCAGCGAATCAATATAAGTTTCATCAAGATTCAGTTCTTTTTTGACAATCGATAATTCTGTACAGCCCAATATCAAATGATCGCAACCCAATTCGTTCATTTGATTGATGATTTGCTGCCATTTTAGAAAATCGACAGGTTGCCCAGCTTTGACGTCATCATAAATAACTGACATGACCAGTTTCTGAGTTTCCTCATCGGGTACAACCGGTTGAATGCCACTCTCTTTACAAGCCAGTTGGTAAACAGAAGCCGTCAATGTACCTGTTGTTGCCAGAATTCCTACTTTTTTGGCACCAATTTGAGCTGCACGTTTTGCCGTTTCGTTAATCATGTGCAATACGGGAATTTCCGCTCCTTGTTGAATCTCTTTATAAAAAGAGTGAGCAGTATTGCACGGAACCGCCAACACTTCCGCACCAATAGATTTCAGTTTTGTAGCATCGGAAATCATCACTGGCACTGGGTTGGCTTTCGATCGATCTAAGATATATGTTGTACGGTCTGGTATGGCCGTATTATTGGTAATCACCATGTTGACATGCTGTTGATCGGTTTTCGCTTTCGTGCGTTTGACAATCATTTCACCAAGCAACATAGTGGCCAGGGGACCTACCCCTCCAATGATGCCTAATATTTTCGTCTTCATAACTTATGACAAACCTTTGTTATTAAAGTATTTTTTGTATTTACGATAGTAATTCAAATTATTGAGCGTCAATTTCGCCCAACGTTTCGGATTGAAATCCTCTTTGTAGAATAAGTGATTTGTCACTTTTCCTTCTGAAATTAACTCCCTGGCTTCTTCTTTCAACAGCTCGTTTTGTGCGTATTTGAATAATACACCTTTAGGAATGATCATCCATAAGTGCTTGTCCTTCGCATACGTCAATGTTTGTGGAATATTGAGCATATGATCGTCTGCTACGTATTTCATCAAATTATGTCCACTTGCCGTTACATAGTAACTGCTGCGGCCATTTCGCAAGTTGATTTCAAACAGTTTATATTCACCATCACGCAAATCCAGCTTCATATCAAAATTCGCGAAGCCTGTGTAGCCAATATCTTCTAGGAATACACGAACTCGGTCAAGTAATGCCTCATCAAATGTATTAATGATTGCCGCATAGCTCCCGATTCCTTCTGGAGAATGTTCTTCGAGAATTGGATTTCCAAGTGACATGAGCTTAACTTCGCCATCTTTCCCAACGTATGCGTTCAACACGCGCATGTAGGAATCGTCTCCAGGAATAAATTCCTGAATCGTTAAATTATCTTTGTAAGATGAGCTATAGATCGCTTCGATAATGGCGTTTTTTTCTGCTTCATCGTGTGCGACAAACACTTTTTTCTTTCCAGGGAACGAGCAATTCCAGTACGCTACAGAGTTTGATGCTTTAATGATGATTGGATACATAAAGTCAATTGCAAACGTATCCTTCGTGTCATATGTGCATAGTGACGTTTTAGGATAGGCAAAGCCGTATTGCTCACAAATATTATAGAAGTTCTCTTTAAGAACGATGCGATCCATTAATTTTTCATCAATATATGGAACCGCGAAATAAGGCAGCAATTGCTCCTTATTTTTAATGATTAATTTTGCATAATCATCGCCACATGCAAGGAGCAAAAGCTTTTTGTCTGTATGTTCACCCGCCACTTTAATAAGTGCCGGAACGAATACGTCCTGTTCATTTAAACGCGGGATAACCTGAAAATCCAGGATTTTGCTGTCTTGTGTTGCGGATAAATTCATACGTCCAAGGACTAGCGGCTTTAAACCATAGGCTTCGTGAAAAGCACGTGCCATTCCATAAGCATTCATATCTGATCCAAGCAATATAGGTAAAAATGAATTTGTTGTCATTGTGATATCAACTCTCTTTTCCAAAAAAACATAGTTTGTGTTTATATTGTAACGTGAATTACGGTTTTCTCCGAGCAATTACTTTTTGTTAGAATGCATATGCCATTGAAATGAGCAAAAGCTCACTCCACGCGAAGCCTGAAAAGGTAAGTCCAAAGGGTTCTCCTGCCTGCGAAAAATCCGCAGGAACAGTGATGAATGGTGTACCTGCGGCAGCACCGATACAGCACACATGATCTTGAGGAAAGACCACGGCATCAAGTTGGAATCGTCCATCGACTTACTTATCGCAATTATACATGAAAACCAAATCCTCAGAAGTCATTTCATTACTAGATCCTACATATCAGCAATGGTTGCCTCATCCAGCCAATCCTTGATAAATTTTTTGCGCTTTGTTTGACTCATGAGAACTCCTCCCAAACATTTCGCTTCCCGACATCTCATTCAATCATTTATTAATCACTTCAATGTGAAATTATATCATTTTTCCCCAGTTAATTTAATGTCACTTTTTATCTGTTTTATGAACCTATATCAACAGACCCACAAAAAAGAGCCAGAGTAACTGGATCGCTCCTGTTACTCTGACACCTAATTAATCTACTTTTTCCATATGCTCTTTAATTAATTCATATAGGGATAGTTCATATAATTGTTTTCCTTCAACTTTAAATACGCCTTGTTTAACCAAATCATCGATAACGGTCATTTTCTTTCCGTCCATTTTTGTTTCTACTGGTGGTATCATGCAGTCAAACCCCTTAATTTCTAGATTCATAGGTTATTTACCCATGGCTCTAGTTTTTAAACCATTTTTTGAACGATTTAGGGAACCCTCTATACAAGACATAGCCAATTGCCGTCCCCAATGTATTCAGCCACAAATCGTCCACGTCACTGCTGCGCATTTGAGGTAACTGTAATATTTCTATGGCTAATGATAGGAGCAGTCCAGTCCCAATCACTTTCCAAGCGCGATTGAATTTCTGCCATAACAACGGAAGAAAAAAGCCAATCGGAAGAAACATCACAATATTACCAACGAAATTAATGAAAAAAGGTTGCCATAAGTTCAAATATTTAATCGCGTTATATGTTTCAAACAAGACTCGAAAAAGTTCTATATTAATTGCTTGATGATCTCCGTTTATTAATTGCACTTCCCCGCCTTGATTGCTCACTGATGGCAAAATCGTCTGTGACAACAGCCCCGCCAGGAACATGAAAAAAAAGACAATCCCGCATTCTCGTAAGATATTCAATTGTTTATTATTGCGTTTTATTTGAATGAAACGAACCACTAGAATGATCGGTAAAATTAATACCATATAAAAGCCCATATCTTCTATATACTTTAGAATCGACTCCATCACACACCCAATTTCTTCGCTGTAATACTCTTATTCTAAGCCTTTAAGGTTACTATTCAAAATGTATTTTAAGACAGTTAGCTTTTATTATTGATTATTATTGAAATGAGGGAATTACCATCAACATCAGAGATAATAAAAGTGGAAATCCGCTCCGTTAAACGAGCAATCTCGTTTAACAAAGACTATTTTAAAAGAAACCCCCACTTATCACGTATTCATCCAGGTCGCGCTGGATATACTGTCAAATAACAAGTATTTTCCAATACGAGAATACAATTTGATGATAAGGGTGGAACAAAATTTGGGTTACATAAAATTAATCCTCACATTACTTTTTGCAGCTTATTTAACAAGTCCGCTGTGGGAAGAACCAGCCAGCAAATACGTTGATGTATCTTTTTTAAATACAATTGATGCACAAGTAATTAAAGGATACGAGTATTTAAAAGAGCAGCCCATTATTGCTGATTTATCCCAAAAAGTGGCTACCATACCCGCAAAACTGACATTGGAAGCAGGAGAAACGAAGTATGCATCCATTAATCAAGTCGAAAAACCTGCACTATCAACACCTACAGAGGGATTATTTGCCGTTCATAACATACAAATTGGGGACAGCATGGAATCGGTCAATGCCGAGCTAGGCAAGGCGAAACGCATCACTAAAAATGAATATGGCTCAGATTGGCATACCTATCACACAGACTATCAAAACTTTTTAATGGTTTCGTTCGATGAGTCTCAACAAGTGAATGGGCTATTTACCAATAATGACTTGATTTCCACTTCATACGGATTCAAACTGAGCAGTCCAAAATCTATTGTTCATAATGCATTAGGAAAGCCTATCAAATACATTCAAAAAGGCAATGTCCGATACTTGTTGAATAGTGATGGAGAGATGGATACTTACTTAATCGAAAATGTCTATGTGACTGTGTTTTATGACGTCCATGAAAAAAATACTGTCACTGCAATCCAAATTATTTCAAAGCATTTGGAAAACCAAAAAGGTGCTTTATATGGTGACACAAGTGCGGATTTACAAAAGGGATTTGAATTTCAATTATTCGATTTAACAAATGCTGCCCGAGTTCATCACAATGTCTCACCAGTGAAATGGGAATCCAAAATCAGGGTAACAGCTTATAAACACAGTGTAGACATGGCAGAACATAATTATTTCAGTCATACCAATTTATCAGGACAATCTCCTTTTGATCGCATGACGATGGACAACATCAATTATTCCGTAGCTGGAGAAAATTTAGCTTATGGTCAGTCCAGCAGTATTTTTGCACATGAAGGATTGATGAATTCTATGGGGCATCGCAAGAATCTTTTAAAAAGCGACTTTGAATTGCTTGGCGTGGGTGTAGCATTTAATGATGAAAATCAACCCTATTACACCGAGAACTTTTATAAACCATAACTCGGAATTTCCGGTTATGCCTATAATCCAAAATCAAGGTCGTTCCCGTGTAATTGGGAACGGCCTTGATTCTTATTGTGCTGTTAATTAGGCTTGAATTCGGAATAAAATGACTGCGAATTTTGCCCGGCTTGTTTCCTCGTGTAAACCAAAAATTCCATTGATCGGCTTGGAAATTATCATACATTACATACGAAGATCTTGATGCTTGACTTGTCCTGAAGAATTCTGATTACTTTTCTTATACACATGAAATGTAAATGTAAATACAGTTCCTTCCCCAACTTTACTTTTGACTCGTATGGTTCCTTTCATAGCTTTGACAATACTATTTACAACCATCACACCGAGGCCAGTCCCTTTATCTCCTTTCGTTGAATAATAAGGTTCACCTAGACGCTCTATTTGATCTTTCGTCATACCAACTCCTGTATCTTGAATCTTGATCGTCACGTGAGTAGAATCTGCGCGCGAGGAAACCGATAAAATACCACCGTTTGGCATGGACTCAATCGCATTTTTTATGACATTGACAAAACATTGATGAAATTTTTGACGATCACCTTGTATGTAATTTAACGAGCTATAATCACTTTCCACTCTTACTGAATACCAATTAGCAGAAGGCTGCAGCAATTTTAGTATTTGGTTAAGCTCTTCTTCCACTTGAAATACTTCTACGGATTCAATGGTCGGTTTGGAAAATGTTAAATAATCCTGTATTACCTTTTCAGCTGATTGCAATTCTTCTTTTAAAATGTTGAGATATTGCTTTCGTTTATCCAAATCAAGTAAATCATCTTCCAAAAGCTGAACAAAACCCATGGCAGACGTCAAGGGATTACGAATCTCATGAGAAATGGCCGCACCCATCTGTTCAACTGCCTCTAATTTTTCAGCCTTGACCAAACGCTGTCGCAAAAGAACATTTCTTCTAATACCTTCTATAAGATAAGAAATCATGGCAACTCCGAGTGGCGGTACAAAAAGATAAGCAAACCAGAAATCTAAAGAATGTTCTGGCGGGGACAGAATTTCTAAACCTACTAATATGAGCAAACTGACCAGAAAAGTTACCCCTATAGAAAACATTATTCTGAATTTAGATGACCTTTTTAAAAACCAAGGGGAAATATACCATATAAACCAACTGGCTACTCCGTAAAACAATGCGGCTATAAAGAATCCGTTATCGATTCCCAAAAATCCACGAATAACGATAATCAGTAGACCCAATATCGGACTTATCCCCAAATAGAGTCCCCCTATCACAAAAGGGACTATTCGCAGATCTAATACTATATCTTCCGTCAAGCGGTATGAAAATACATAACAGAGCACCAAAGAAACGATAAAATATAACTTAGCTGTTTCTCGGTAATTATTCTTTTCATCTGATTTTTCTGCCCACATCAAAAAGAAAAAAAGTAAAACAATTAATATTGATAAATTAAATAGGAAATTCACTGTTAGTAATTCCACAAAGGTATACCTCGTCTCATGATGTTTATACCTAAATACTATCTGTAGTATAAAGTATATACAATACATTTTTAGACTATTTGACTTAATCTGATTATTCACTTTTTTATTCTTAAAACGTTTTAGTGGCTTTTCTTTCCACTCAATAGTTATTTTCATATTTAAAATTGCCCAGAAAGGACAAGCCTTCCTGGGCAGTTTATTATTTAGTCAAAAATATTCAAGTCAAATTTCCTGAGAGGATTAGCGTTTTTCAATGAACACTACTTTTAAATAATTTCCTTCTTTAAATTCTTCGATTGTTTTAAAGTCTTCAGGGAGAGAGAACTCTTCCCGGATAGTATACTTTTCACCAGATTGTTTAAACGCTTTATCAATAAACCCTTTAAACTTGGTCATGCCAAACGTACTGCAGTTTGAAGAAGCAACAATCATGCCGTTTTTTTCAGTAATGGCAATTGCTTGCATAAGTAAATCTGTATAGTCCTTTCCAGCGCTGAACGTATGCTTTTTAGATCGGGCAAAGCTTGGAGGATCTAATATCACCAAATCAAATTTCAATTCTTTTCGAACCGCATATTTAAAATAATGAAAAACATCTTCCACAATAATGTCCTGGGACTCGAAATCGATACCATTAACACTGAACTGCTCGATCGTTTTGCTTTTACTGCGATTAGCCAGATCGACACTCGTCGTTTTTATTGCACCACCAAGTGCCGCTGCAACTGAAAATGCACCTGTATAAGAAAACGTATTCAAGACATTTTTCCCTTTTGAATAGGAATCACGAATAGTTCTTCTTACGTCACGTTGGTCCAAAAAGATGCCTACCATTGCCCCGTCGTTTAAATACACTGCAAAATTCATGTCATTCTCTTTTACAAGCAATGGTTCAGGAGCCTTTTCTCCCGAAATAAAATCATCATCTTCCATATAAGTACCTTTGACGGCAAAACGTTTTTTTTCATACAAACCTTTCACGTCAACCACATTGGACAACGCTTGAATCACTTCATTTTTAAACTGGTAAATTCCTTCACTGTACCAACTGATGACATAGTATCCATCGAAATAATCGATTGTAAAACCGCCCACACCGTCGCCTTCTCCATTAAATACGCGGAATGCAGTTGTCTTGGCATCCTGGAATAATGAATCCCGATGTTCGATGGCCAGTTTTAATTTTTCTTCAAAAAACGAGGCATCAAATTTTTCATGTTGATTTTGGCTCAAAATCCACCCTCGACCCTTGTTCTGTTTGCCATAATAACCTTTTCCTATGAAACGGTGTTGATCATCCACAAGTTCGATGATTGTCCCTTCATCTTTTACATCTTTCATATTGATGATTGCATCGTCCGTTATGAGCGGGTATCCTTCTTTCATATTTTTTGCAAAAGAAGATTTCACTTTAAGCTTTATATTTTGTTTCATAAAATCACCCAATCATTTGTTTTTCTTTTATTCTACATCTGTTTTAGCCGAAAATCATATGTAAGTCAGTTAAACTCATCGAATTCGCTTTACTATTAGTACTTTCCTTTTTATAACAACCATATAATAGAGGAATATTTGTGTATTGGAAGGAGTTGAATAAAAATGGCTATAAAGCCCCCGCAACTGCAAGCAGGTGACACCATTGGGATTGTGACTTTAGGGAGTCCATTAAGTGCTCAGAGAATTGATGAAGGCATTGCTACTTTAAAGAATATGGGCTTCAACGTCATTGTTGGGGATCATGTATATGATAACGACGGTTTCCTGGCAGGAACTCCTGAAGAACGGGCATCGGATTTAATGAAGATGTTTGAAGATAAAACCGTTACCTGTATTTTACCAACCAGAGGAGGAGTCGGAGTTGCTGGCATCCTTCCTTTCCTGGACTTTAATGTCATCAGGCAAAATCCAAAAATCATTTCAGGATACAGCGATGTAACGATTTTACTGAACGCTCTTTATGAGTATTCAGATTTGATTACTTTTCAAAGTTTACTGTTACTTGATTTCAACACCCGAACCCCTGCTTATAATTTCAATCAATATTTCGCTGCCACTTCAGCTAGACCAGCACCATGGCAAATTGTAAACCCGCCAGGCATGCCGTTCGTGAACAAAGTTTCCGGGGATGTAACAGGTCCGATTGTAGGTGGAAATCTGACGTCATTTGTGGACACATTGGGCACTCCCTTTGAAATTAATACGGAAGGAAAGATTCTCTGTCTTGAAGATACACATGAACCTATCAACACTGTTTACCGCTATTTAAATCACTTGAAACTAGCCGGTAAATTTGAGGATTGCATCGGAATTATGATGGGCGAGTGTACAAATTGCGAACCTGCCTATGGGGTCTCGTACGATCAACTAATAGATGATTTTCTTGTGCCTTTAGGAAAACCTATATTAAGTAATGTAGCCACGGCACATGGCCGTTTTAAGGCTGCCATTCCGCTTGGCGCAAGTGTGAGGATGAATACAATTAATCTTACTTTAACTGTACTCGAACCTGTTGTAAGTCCATAGAGTGAAAAAAACCGATTGCAATTATGTGCAATCGGTTAGTTTTATTTATTTTTTCAATAAGGAAGCCCATTCATTTTCAAGCCACTTATCGAATTCGCCACCCTTTTCACCTTCGTATGCATCATATACATCAAGTCTCATTTTTTTCAGTTTCTCTTTGAACTCGTCATATGAATGATCGGCAGGCAAGCTCTTTTTAATGCGCAACAAAATTTTAGACGTTCCTTTAATGATATCGAATTTTGTTTGTTTAGGCTTCTCTACATCTTCACCGAAATTTTTAAGTTGTCGGTAAGCTGCCTCTTGCACTTTAAATACAGGATCGTTGTTCATACGGTTTGTAAGAACATCTATCACTTTACTGTGTTTGGACTGACCCAATTCCTCAACTGCATCAAAACGCGCTCTCCAACTGGATGTACGGTTCGCTTCTTTTTTCAGTTCTTCGTAATTTTCTGGTAGATCATTTTGTACTTTGTTAGTCATGTAAATCTATCTCCTTTAATAAAAAAACCCAGCTATTCGCAGCTGATGTTTTTTCATTTATTTATTATCGAAAATTTCATATTTGCTTATCAGTATATACAAGCCATAGCGGATAAAAAACATTCAAGCATTCTAAAGAATTTCCTATACTAAGTATTGTACCATTTTCTGAAGACTCACATACGCTGTTTCACAAATAGAGATGAATTATACTTTTATTCACAGTTGATGGTGATCAATTTTTTCGATAACTTTTTGCAATTCAGACCAGTCCACTATTCTTGGAACGGTCAGATGCTGGTTATAGGATTGATTCATAACAAAAGGTTTGAGATGAGCTGATGAAAGTGTATTTAACACATCCGGCTTGTCATCAAAATAATAATCGAGTTGTAAAGATTGAATGATATCAACTTTTTCCTGATCCTTCATGCCGCAAAAGAAGCGATCATCTTGTACGGGAAACCCTTGTTCAATCATCCATTTTTTCGTCCGTTCGCCATGTTCACTCGGTCGAGCAGTTATATAATATATTTCATGACCTTGGTTACTTAGTTCCACTAATGCCTCTACGGCACCTGGATAAGGTGGACAAGCCGTGTAATAAATTTCTTCCAGCGAACGATTCCACATATCAGCACCTTGTTGTGCATCCAGTCCGAATGCTTCATGTATTTCAACTATCTTTATTTCATGAAAAACGTCGATGGGAACATTTTGTTTCAAATTTTTATTGTAGATATGAAAAGCATGTTCTCTCAGCTTAATGAGCGTGTCGTCTATATCAAAGCCAAACTTCATAATGGAATCCCTCAATTTTTTCTTTCATTTTTTATATACTGGATAACCGGTAAATTTAAAATCTTTCCCGATTTTTATCATCTCAGTATCAAATAATTCAACAGCATCGCCCATTTTGTCAATTCCTGTACCTTCCATGAAAGTAGGGGCTTGATGTCCTCCGATTAATTTCGGTGCAATATAAATAATGGCTTTATCAATCAATTTATTTTCTAAAAAAGCAGCGTTGATGGTTCCTCCACCTTCAATCAATATAGATGAAATTCCTTTTTCACCTAAGACTTTCATCACTTCAACAGGGTTTACATGTTTTGAACCAGACGTGGAAAAAACAGATATCCCCAAATTCTCCAAGGCTTTTTTCTTGTCCCTATCATAGTTAACACTGGTAAAAATCCAGGTATCAGCTAATTTATCTGTAACAACCTTACTCTCTAGTGGAACTTTTAAGGTAGAATCCAATATAATGCGAATCGGGTTTCGACCATTTGGAATTCTTGTTGTTAATTCTGGGTTGTCCGCAATAACAGTATTTACGCCCACTAATATCGCCATGTTTTCATTTCGTATTTTATGGACATCGTTTCTTGCTTCTTCAGATGTAATCCATTTGCTATCAGATGAATGTGTAGCAATTTTACCATCTAAAGTAATACCCGCTTTTAAAGTTACGAATGGTTGATTCTCGACGATGAACTTATTGAATACTTCATTCATTTTTCTTGATGCATCTTCTTGAATGCCAACAATGACTTCAATTCCTGCATCTTCAAGAATTTTGACACCTCGTCCGGAGACCATTGGGTTTGGATCGAGCGTTGCAATAACCACTTTCTTCAAGCCGGCTTCTACAATCGCCACCGCACAAGGACCCGTACGCCCGTGATGGGAGCAAGGTTCGAGTGTGACGTAAATGGTTCCACCCCTCGCTTTGTCTCCAGCCATGCGCAGCGCATGAATTTCTGCATGTGGTTCCCCAGTTTTCAAATGAGCTCCGACTCCAACAATTCGGTTGTCATTCACAATGACTGAGCCCACCAGAGGATTCGGATCTGTTTGCCCCTTCATCGCCCTTGCATTATTAATGGCCAAATCCATATAAAATTCATGATTAGTCATTCGGACAAGTCCCTTCATCCTCGATTTCTAAATGTCCCGAGCGTTTAATTTTCGTCTGCAAGTAAGCTTCATTATATTCGGATACATCTCCCCATAAAGGTGTGCGACCTGAAATTGGCATACCGGCATCAATCAATGCCGCGAGTTTTTTCGGATTATTTGTCAACAAAGTAACAGGTTTTGTACGCAATGCTTTGAGTACATGGATGGCATCATCATAATTGCGGGAATCATCCACAAAACCGAGGCTTTCGTTAGCTTCCACTGTGTCGTAGCCATTTTCCTGAAGAATATAGGCCATGGCTTTGCTGAATAACCCAATTCCTCTACCTTCATGATTTGCTAAATAAAACAACGCTCCTGAACCGTGATCGACAATCATTTGCATGGATTGTTTCAATTGAAATCCGCAATCACATCTTTTACTGCCAAAGATATCACCAGTGTGACAGATGGAGTGCATTCTAATAAGTGCTTCTTCATCATTTTCAAAATCACCATACACCAAGACGCTTGACTGTTGATATTCTGCAAGATTGGCAGAAGATAAATTATCTATAATCTGTTGAAAATCTTCGTTTTCATTGTTGCTATTCAACCAGCAGTACCATTGAAAAATGGCTGTTTCTCCATATAAATTAACAGGTAGGCGAATGGGACCTACTAAATAAACCGCACCATCATCTTTTTTTATTAACTTTATTTTATCTTTTAAAACCGAAAGAGCTTCTTTGGAAACCATTTGAATATCGCTCATTTTACTATCCCCTTTTTGTATCGTGTTTTCTCCATTAAGTTACTTTATGTAAGTAATTATATTTTTGTAACTTGAATTTGTCAAGTAAGCAAACTATCTATATCAGAAATAGTTGAGAGAATATTAATGACTATCCAGTAAAGACTCAACTCACATACAAGAAATATCGATTAAAAGGTTCTATTCTTTCACGTTTTAATTCCACAAAAAAAGTTGATCCCTTTCTGAACCAACTTGGTTTAATGGCAACCCTACTCTTTATTGTTAACTAGAATTATTCCAACGGGCTAATTTATGAATATTACGAGTGAACAGTCCAGTTAACATTTTCGGAATTCCGAATTCAATCAACTTTCCTTTCACCTTCTCTCTCATTTTGTCTACGGTCATCTCAGGAGATGTAAACGTGCCATTTTGATAACAATGGCTACAATACATGACACTTTTATTTCCATTCTTTTCTGTACCGCCACCTTCAGCATCCTTTGAAAGTGGCATTCCACAACTTTGACAATTTTTATATGGCTTCATCTAAATATCACCTCATCTACTTGAATTATTAAACCTACATCCATTCTTTATCAGTCACATCAAAATTCTTTTCTGCCCAAGTGATTGCCTCCTCAAGTGATTCAAGATGATGATCGTCCTGAACTGTCCATTCGCTATCACACATGAATAAATAATACCCTCGTTCTTCTTCGTACTTTGCAATGGCTAAAGCAGTTATCGGTACTTCAATCGTAGTGCCATCTTTTTCTTCAAAATACATAGTGCTTAATTTTAGTGTTCCGTCATTTTTCGTTTGTTTGATTACTTTTGCTCCATCCAGTTCATTCACCTTCGTCATAAATTCATCCTCATTTCATTTTTAAGTTTAGTTTGTATTAGGCTCTTCACGTTCTATTTTTAGTTTCATTAAAGGTAGATGAAAAATCATGAATCGTTCATTTTCATTTTGTTCATACAGCTCTGGTACTTTGATTTCTCGCAGAAATTCGAAGGTTGTCCTTGTTTCGAGAAACAAAAGATACGCTGAGGTTGGATAGTAAAGAATTAAGTCAATAGATCTTTTATGCTCATCCACCGAATCGAGAATATGTTCAACAAATTTCATAAAAATTTGTTCGGAAAATGGATTGAAGAAATAGAATACATCATCTCTAGAATCAATTTTGTAGTCCTCAGCAAGACATCGTTCGAAGGTAATTAGTCCCTTCGATTTCTTCCCAGTCTTATCGTAGCTCTGCAAATTTTCTAGTGCATCTTGATAAAGTTTGCCACTCATTTCAATACCTATTGTCGGTACTTGAAAATGATTATGAATGTAAAAAGAAAGCCGACCTTTGCCACATCCAACATCCACTATTCGATTGTCCTTTGTTATTTCATAATGTTTGAACAGTTCATCTAAAGCAATATAGGGTGTTGCTTCATATCGATTATAATGCACGGACTGATTCAGCACTTCGAGCGTTCCTGCCGTTTTAATACGAAGCATTCTATCCATTTCCTTCTCACTCATGAAAAACCCTCTATTCTGCATTATAAACAATGCATTAGTTCTTCTGCCCGCTCCCACGGTACAGTGTAGCCTTTACCTTTCGCGCAGAAAATTGATGATGAACTATATTCAGGGTCTGCATCTTTATTGTAAGCAATTCTCTGAATGACTTCATCTTCATTATGACATTGCTCATATCCACCGAACATCAAATTTAATACACCTTTTCCTTGTGTAAACGAAGCAAGCTCCGCTGCATAGTTCATAAAGGTGGCCACTGGGACTTTTCCGGTCAATATCACTTTATGGCCTTCCGTTTTAGGTGAATCAAAACTTCCATGCGCCATTTGAATATCGGAAAGTACTTTTCCCATCTGATCAACGTCTACTTTTATCCTAAAGTCATAAAAGGGCTCCAGCAGAAGATTTGATGCTTTTTCCACCCCCTGTCTCAATGCCCTGTATGTGGCTTCCCGGAAATCACCGCCAGACGTATGCATATTGTCGGCTCGTCCTGTTAGTAATGTGACCTTAATATCTGTCAATGGTGAACCGGTTAACAATCCGTTATGCGCCTTCTCCAATAAATGATGCTTGACCAAGTTTTGATTGCCCACCGACAAGTGATTCGCATGACAGACATTATCAAATGTGATACCACTGTTTCTCCTAGCAGGTTCCATTTTCAAATGAACTTCGGCATAATGTTTCAATGGCTCAAAATGCCCGTACCCTATGGTAGTAGAGTTAATGGTTTCTTTATAAAGGATTTGCGGTTCTTCAAATTCAACTTCAAAATGAAATCTTTCTGCAACCAGCTGTTTCAAAATTTCCAATTGAATTGCACCCATCACATGGATATGAATTTCCTGGAGACGTTCCTCCCACATCACATTCAACGATGGATCTTCCACATCCAGTAATTGAAAACACTTCAATGCATCTTTTATATGAACAGATGGAACAATAACAACTTTGGATTTCAATGTCGGTACCATTTCATAATCAGCTTTCCCGTATAAAGTTCCTAAGCCATCGCCTGTAACTGCATTTGTCAGTCCTGAAACTGCAAAAAGTTCACCGGCCTTCACATGTTCTACCGTTTTGAATTTATTCCCATTGTAGACCCGTATTTGTGTGATTTTTTCCGTTAATGCTTGCTCTATCGGACTATACGTTATTTCATCTCTAACGCTCAAAGTACCGCTTAATGATTTAATAAAAGTGATTCTTGTCCCTTTTTCATCATGCCTAACTTTATAAACTCTTCCAGAGAATGCTTCATCACTTGTATATTGCGTCTCGGTCAATTGATGAAATTTATCCAGGAATTCGACTATACCAATATCCTGCAGCGCTGACCCACTGGCACACGGAAAAACTTTGTTATCCTTAATCAAGTCTTTCATTGTGTTGATCCATAAATCCTTCTCGTAACCATCTTCCATATAGTGTTCAAGAAGATTTTCATTGCGTTCAGCGATAGATTCTATTAGACTTTCCGTCATTTCACCTTCGTGAAAAGATTGAGTAATATCAATGACGTCCGCTGAAAAGTCTTCCTGTATTTCTTTTACTACGTTTTTCACATCCGCTCCAGTACGATCGGTCTTATTAATAAAGAAAAAGGTAGGAACGTGATGCTTTCTTAGTAGTTGCCAGATGGTTGCTGTATGTCCTTCGATTCCTTCAACAGCACTTAATATAACAATAGCGTAATCCATTACTTGAACGGAACGCTCCATTTCCGGAGAGAAATCAACGTGTCCTGGGTTATCAATTAAATAATACGTTGAATCTTTATATGTAAAAGTTGCTTGATCTGCAAATACTGTAATTCCTCTTTGTCTTTCTATTTCATGGCTATCGAGGAAAGCATCTTTATGATCTACACGTCCTCTTTGCTTAATACTTTTCGTATGGTAAAGAATTTGCTCGGAAAATGTTGTTTTCCCTGCATCAACATGGGCAAACACACCTATTGTTTTATTCATCACGCCACCTCACTTATGTCAATTCTATCTTACAATTTACAAAAGATAAAAGCAGATACCTAAAAGGCACCTGCTTCACATAATGAACTTTACTTTTTCTTTTGTTGTTCTGGAAAGACTTGCTCACTGCCGAATTCAGTTTGTTCATTGCCAACCGTTTTTGCAATCAACTGCTTCACTTGATTGTAAGTAAGTCCTGAATTTGCATTATTTCTTTTGACCTCTTCAATATCTGTTCCGGTTTGAGTATATGCACCCGGCTTATTCTGATTATTCGTCATAAAAATGACACCTCCGTTTCGATTACTTTTATGTTCTCTCAAAACGGAGTTTTTACTCAATAATTTTAAGTAAAGTAATTTTCAAGTGGTTTCCAATAATTTTCATGCCATCCTGTCCCAAGATGTTCCCCTTGAGCTTCCGGGAAAGCCGTGTGTGTGAATACGAGTTGAGTTTCATTGCCAAGTTCCTTGAATTCAAACTTAGCAATAGAATAAACACCTGCTTCCCAATTACCGGCACGCCAAGCTTGGACAATTCTTTCATTAGGCACCAATTCAATATTTCGACCCGTAATCATTCCACCGAATAAAGAAAAAGAATCTCCTTCTTCAGAACCGATTTCAGTTGGTGCACCGCCAGTAACTTTAGCAAATTTCGTTGCATCGGTTAGCGCTTCATAGAGGTGATTTGGGCTAACGTTAAAACGTATTTCTTGATGTATTACAGTAGACATAATGGATTTTCCCACTTTCATGTTTTTGTAAGGATGGACCTAGGATCGACATCAGCATCTTTCCTTCTGCAAAAGATTGCAATCGAATCATATAATGTTTCCACCCTTCTAGGTAGTCTGGATTTTTTCGGTAGGTAGATCATAGTGCGTCAATATTTACTGCGTCCCTTTTTCACTATGTACGCAAACAGACGAATCATTAAAAAAGATGGAGAACGTTTAGTCTCCATCTTTATTTAGCAATGCTACACTCTTTTAAATGTAGCCATTGATACGTGATTTGCCCTCTTCGATTATTTCTTTTCTTAAACCATCAATGGCTTCTTTACGATGTTCGTTTTTTTCCTTGATTGCGGCAAGCTCTTTCCCTTCAGCATACGTCATTGCTTCTTCTGCTGCTTCCATATTGTCAATCGTTTTGTTAAGTCTTTCTTTGTTATCTGCTGAATCATTTGGCAGTGGTCTAGGCATCACAAATCCTCCTTCAATTTGAATATTAGTCAAGAATTAGCGTTCCCACATTCCTGAATACTATCCATTGAATTCGTTTTTAGTAATTCGTATTTAAATGCACTGCTTTTACATCTACCTTCTTTATAAACTGCGTGAGGAAATCACAACAGTTTTAGTTTTCAAAAAAGTCCACCTCAACTTGTTGAGCCGGACTTTTTTAAGCCTGCTTTAATTCCAGTCTTCGTGCAACTAAGGATAAAGCAAAGTTAACGATAAAGTACATCAATGCAATAGTGACGAAAATAGGTATGACACCCGATTCGTTCTGTGCGTATAAGATTTGAGCGTTATGCAATAGTTCTGGCAACGCGATGACGACAGCCAAAGATGTGTCTTTCAGAAGGGAAATAAATTGACTGACAATCGGTGGAACCATTCTTCTCAAAGCTTGGGGCATAATAATATATCGTAATGTCTGTATGTAGTTCAAGCCAGATGAACGTCCAGCTTCTATCTGTCCTTTTTCAATGGAATTCAGCCCACTTCGGATGATTTCCGAAAGCATCGCGGATTCAAAAATCGTCAATGCCACGATGGCAGCTGTCATTATTTCCATATCAATCCCGATTTCGGGCAACGCAAAATAGGTAAAGAAAATGATCAACAGTAAAGGGAGGTTACGGATTGTCTCAACAATCAATGCAACTACATGTGAAACAACAGGAATCTTCGCGTACCTGATTGTCCCCATCAGACCACCAATTATAAAGCTAAGCACAATTGAAATGGCAGCTACCTTAATTGTGACCCAAAATCCTTCGAGTAAAAATTTTATATTGGCCGGTGTTAATACATCAGTGAACGGTGCCAGGAAATCCATCTATGCACCTCCTTAATTACTTCTAGCCAGGCGTTTTTCCAAAAATACTACGCCAAAACTTAAAGGTATAGTTAAAATCAAATAAAACAAACCAACGAAAATATATGTATCAAAAGTGGAGAATGTCTTCGCAGCTATTAAATCCCCTTGATACATCAAATCCCCACCTGCCACGACGGCTAATAGTGATGAGTTCTTAACCAAATTGATAAATTGATTGCCAAGAGGCGGGATAACAATTTTTATTGCCTGTGGTAGGATGACAGTCCTCATTGCTTGTCCGTAAGTCAGTCCTGATGATCTGGCTGCTTCCATTTGGCCCTTTGGCACTGACAAAATCCCTGCACGGATTGCTTCAGCAATAAAAGCCGCTGTGTAAACAGTCAATCCTATAATCCCTGCCGTCATTCCGCCGTAACTACCAGCCAAGTAAGTGAAAAACACAATGACCAGTACAGGTATATTACGGATAAATTCCACATACGCCGTTCCAATCCAGTTTAGCGGTTTAAATGGGGCAATTCGCATAACTGCAATAAGTGTCCCAAGAAGAAAGCTACAAACCAATGCTATTAAACTAGCAATAATGGTGATTTTAAATCCTTCCACAAATAAATCCATATTATCTGTCAGTATCGAGAAATCCAGCAAACGATCTCCTCCTAATTAATCAGGATGAGCAGTCCGTAATTCTACTTACGGAATATGCCCATCCTGACAAGAAACCTAATATAAATTATTATTTCTTAATCCATTTATCCTTGATTTCATCATATTTTCCTGAGTCCTTTAAGCTTTTCAATGCTTTGTTCAACTCATCGACAAGCTCTTGATTGCCTTTTTTAACAGCGATTCCATAAGGCTCTTCCGTGAAAGTTCCACCGACAAGTTCAAATGAAGGATCTTCTTCAGCCATGCCATAAAGGATAGAATCATCTGTAGTCAGGGCATCACCCTTACCAGATTTTAATGCTGTAAAAGCTTCAGCGTAGTTTTCAAATTCAAGAACAGTCGTTTCAGGAGCTTTCTCACGAATATTTATTGCAGATGTAGAGCCTTTAACAGCAAGCACTTTTGTTCCTTTTGCTAAGTCTTCAATGCCCTTAATCTTACTTCCCTTTTCTACAAGCAATGATTGTCCTGCATCAAAATACACATCAGTAAAATCAACTTCTTTTTTACGCTCTTCATTAATTGTCATCGTAGCTACAACCGCATCGATTTTATCATTGTTCAAGAGTCCTACTCGCGTTTTCGAAGTAACTTCTTTGTACTCAGGTTTAACATCCGGGCCGAACATTTCTTCTGCCAGTGCTTTGGAAAGATCGATATCAAAACCTTCAACTTCGCCAGTTGATGGATTTTTCAATCCAAAAAGACGAGTATCGTATTTTACACCAAACACAATTTTTTTGTCCTCTTTGATTTGTGCAAGTACATCTTTGTCTTCGCTTGCATTATCGTCCCCGCTGCAACCCGCAAGAAAAATAGCGGCCATTGTAGATACAAAAGCCATTTTTAATAATTTTTTTGTCTGAAACATTCCAATTACCCCCTATTAATGATTTAAAATACGACTGAGGAACAAACGAGCCCGCTCTTCACGGGGATTCTCGTAGAATTCAGCCGGAACTGCTTCTTCTAAAATTTTTCCTTCATCCATAAATACAATTCGGTCCGCAACCTCTTTAGCGAATCCCATTTCATGAGTGACCACAGCCATCGTCATTCCTTCTTTTGCAAGGGTTTTCATAACATCCAGAACCTCACCAATCATTTCGGGATCGAGTGCCGAAGTCGGCTCATCAAAAAGCATGATTTCGGGTTTCATGACTAGACCACGTGCAATTGCCACACGCTGTTGCTGGCCACCAGATAGCTGGGAAGGGAAAGCATCGGCCTTATCAGATATACCTACTTTATCAAGATAGTACATAGCTGTTTCTTTAGCTTCTTTTGCAGATTGCCCTAATACTTTCATTGGAGCTAGCATGATGTTTTCAAGCACTGTTTTGTGTGGATATAAATAAAAATGCTGAAATACCATTCCGATATTGCGTCTTAGCTTATTGATATCCGTTTTTTTATCCCCTACTGAAACATCATTTACAATAAGGGTACCTTCAGAAATTGTTTCCAACCGATTCATACAACGTAGCAAAGTACTTTTCCCTGAACCAGAAGGTCCAATTATGACAACTACTTCGCCCTTATTGATTGTGAGATTAATATCTTTCAAAACGTGAAAATCTCCAAAATACTTATTTACTTCTTTAAATGCAATCATTCTTGACCTCCTAAATTTTAACCCTTATGTATATATGTATAATTCATTCTAGCAGAAATTTTCAGAATTAATAAAATTATATTCACTACTTAATGAAATAGTCAATGTTAATATTTCTTCGTTTTTGTCTTTAAGTCTTCATTCTTAAACTTTATGTATGCTAACTAAATATTCATATACCTCTAATATTTATTTTTTAAACCAAGATTATTAATAAATAATTTGAAAACTTTGAACATGGGGCGGTGATTTTATGCCAAGAAGGACGGTTGAGACATCTTGGAGCTATTTTCACTTCACAAGATGAGAAGACGGTTAAATTGCGTAAAAAGCTTGAAGAAATTGAAAAAGGAGTTGGGGCCATGAGCGTTGACGAAGTCCCATAAGCGTGGTTGCTTAAGCCTTCTGGCACATATTATGCCGATAGTGGGTTCAGGCAAATGCCACGCATAGAATCAGCTATACGGGCTTTGTATATATCTTTAACAAGAGACCAGTGGTTTGATATTTTACAGGTTGCTATTTGAGCCTAGATTCCTTTCTCACTTCTCTCAGTCATAATCTAGTATTCATCTGAATATGATAGAGCAAGACACCCCGAGTAGTCGCAGAGCTGCTCGGGGTGTCTTTGTGTGTATATATGATAAAACCTATATTAAAGTAAGCTTTGTCCTTTTTCATAAAATCTTTTCATGTCATGTTTTGGTACAAGTGCTCCACCCGTTGCCCAAACGATATGTGTGGCTTGAGAAGTATTCAAGTTATTTTCTTTCACGTATTCGGACGCTAATATCAGTCCTGGTCCTATCAGACCTGAAGTGGCTGATGGTTCCAGATGGATCCCTTCACTATCCGACAATAATGCCAATAATTTAAATAAATCTTCATCCTCCATGGTGTAAATACCACTAACGAGCTTCTCACTAATAGAGGAAGCGAAGCATGACGGTCTTCCTACTGCTAAGCCATCCCCTTCAGTTAAGTTATCGATTCCGAAATTCTGCACACATACTTTTTCTTTTTCCCCTGTCAGCAGCCCGACTAATACGGCTGGAGAATGAGTGGGTTCCACAAAGAAACAATGTACATAATCTCCAAAAACCTGTTTTAGTCCGAACGCAATTCCACCAGGCGACCCACCAACACCACACGGTAAATATACAAATAAAGGATGTTCAGCATCAACTTGTATATTTTCATTTTGTAGTTGTTTTTCCAAACGAATCGCCGCGACACTGTACCCGAGGAATAAATGCTTTGAATCTTCATCATCAACAAAATAGCCTTTTACATTATTTTTCGTTTCCTGTCTTCCAGCAAAAATGGCTTCGCCAAAATCTCCTTTGAATTCATGTACGGTCGCACCTTTTGCCCGCAATAAATCTTTCTTCCATTGCTTAGCATCTGCGGACATGTATACGGAAACATGAAAACCTAATTTTGCGCCAATAATACCTATACTCAGACCCAAATTCCCTGTAGAGCCAACACCGATTGAATACTGACTGAAAAATTGCTTGAAATGATCGCTTGAAAACGCGCTGTAATCATCGTCTCTTTTAACTAGACCTGCTTCTAGCGCCATCTTTTCCGCATAATACAGGACTTCATATATACCGCCTCGTGCTTTAATTGAACCTGCAATGGGCAATTCATTGTCGCATTTTAAAAACAATTCCCCATTTATTTTGGCATCGTATTTTGTATTCAGCTCATTTTTCATTTTCGCTATATTTCGAAGAGGTGATTCGATGATGCCATTCGTCTCTTTCGTTTCAGGAAACTCTCTCGCCAAGTAAGTAGCAAATCTTTGAAATAGCGCTGCGGCTTCCTTCATATCTGTTTTCGTCACTGGCAAGGAATCAATTTCTTCCATTTTTTGAAGCTGTGAATTTAACCATACAACCGGTTCCAAGCGAATGATATCATCCAAAAGCGGATATTGCTGAACCCATTTATCTAATTCCGATTGTTCAAAGATCAAACTCTTCATCCTTTCTTTGTGAGGCCTTTAAATTTGATGATGAGAGCCGATTATCTACACCATTCATAATAGTATGTGCAAAATTAGTTTGAATTTCTACTTAATGAATGGCAAAAATGAACTGGTCAAGTTTACTACTTATGATTTATTTGGAACAGGATATTCTAATGTAATGATTCACAAAGGAGGTTTATTTAGTGCGACGAATATTTCACTTAACACTATACGCTTTTACACTGTCTTTGCTAATAAGTTCCGTCGTTTCTGCAAAAGAGCAGCCGAAAGTGGATATACTGGAAGAGCGCATGAGCTACTATTTACAATTTGAAAACACACTTGTCCCTTGGTACTATTTAGCCGCTGTGGATCAGTTTGAACGCAATATTCAGCAAGTGCGGAAAGACATTCCGAAGAGAGATGGCACGATTGCCATTCAATTTTCGGACGATTACTGGGCAGGAATGTTTAATCCTGATAAAGATGACATAACACCTGAATCCATCACATTTTTTGGTGGAAATGGACTAGACGGGAATGCAGACGGCATGGCAAATCCAGAAGATAGTATAGATATTCTTTTTACGATGTCTTCTTATTTAGCCAGTTACGGACAATCTGAAGAAGACTTTAAACTGGCCGTATACGAATACTACCAAAGTGAAAAAACCGTCGATCAAATCATGACCATTGCCAAATTATATAAACACTTCAACACACTGGATCTGGGTGAACATGTTTTCCCTATCCCACTTAATCAGAATTACAGTTATAGAGGTACTTGGGGAGCTAACCGCGGATGGGGTGGCCGACGCATTCACGAAGGCACTGACTTATTTGCTGGATATGGCGTTCCGGTAAAATCGACCTCATATGGAATTGTTGAAGAACTGGGTTGGAACCAATTTGGCGGTTGGCGTGTGGGTATACGTGATATTCAAAATACCTATCACTATTATGCGCACTTAGCTTATTTTAATGAAGGATTAGCAAAAGGCGATATCGTTGAACTCGGTTCTGTTATTGGTTTTGTGGGAAGTTCGGGATATGGGAAACAAGGAACTTCAGGTCGATTCCCACCTCACCTGCATTATGGCATGTATAAATATAATGGACGCACGGAATGGGCATTCGATCCATATCCTCACTTGAAAATATGGGAGCGTCAAGCAAGGGAAGCCAAAAAACGAAAAAAATAAATATGTGACTCCCTCAATAATAATTTTTATTGGGGGTGTAAATTTTTATTGCAAGCTTCTATAAATGCATCGAAAATTTTCCGCGCAGCTTCATCGCCGCCAAAAAACATGTTTTCTGGATGCCACTGGACACCAAGGACGAAGGAATGCACTTCACTTTCGATAGCTTCAATTACACCATCACTTGCACTCCCACTGACTCTTAATGGAAAGGGAACATTGCGATTGGCTTGGTGGTGGCGACTATTGACCTTCAAACGGTGTTGCCCAGTGATTTGATGCAGCAACGTACCAACTGTTACATTCACAAAATGAGAACCATGCGACTTAGGTGCCCGTTGCTGATGTTGCAAAAAATCATTCTTTATTTGAGCACCAATATCTTGATACATATCTCCACCTATGGCGATATTTAACGACTGGATTCCTCGACAAACACCCAAAATCGGTTTATTGAGCGTTAAAAATTTCCGAATAAGAGCTAATTCAAAAACGTCTCTGGCAGGATCTATAATCCCCAGCATCGGATGTGGTTCTTCGCCAAAAAGTGTAGGATCTATATCGTACCCTCCTGTCAGGTAAAGACCATCCAAAAATTGTGCCAACTCATCTATATCGGACTTTTCCTCTAAATGTGGCAACATCACTGGCATGCCCCCCGCCTGTAAGATAGCATGGGCATTGGCCATGGATACAGAGTATTCATCCCCATCGTACTGCACAAACGAACTGATTCCAATAATCGGTTTCATTATCTGTCCCCTTACTTTCATTCGAAATTTAGTCACCGATAAAATATGGACTATAGTTTGTCATATGCATAAGAAAGGACTTAAAGAAGTGTTATGGAAAAAATTAGCACCTCGTTTTAATAGTCATTACCATCATGATCCTTTCGGAATCCTTATTACTTTTCCCGTTTAAACGTTAACTGTGTATACATAGTCATTCATTTAAAGCACATGATAAGAGTGTTCTCTGCCACCTTTTACAAATAGTTGAAAGGATGAAAACCAATGAAGAAAAAAGTGTTTACAGAAGAAGACCGTAGATTGGCTAAAGGTCCTTACATGCATAATCCGGATGCCGTACAAACGGACAAAGTGAGCTTATTTGATATGCATGAAGATATGAAAACGGTGGACATACTGTTTGTTGATGAATTGAACAAACAAGTAATCAATGATCCAGCACGAAAAGTGACAAATGATCCTTCAGCCAATGAAGAAATACACCCTAATTGAAAATACCTCCATTTCATGTAGCCTTACATGGAATGGAGGTATTTTTTGTTTGTTCATTGTGTAATTCGCGAATCCTGAAAGGTCACTACACGAGGCCGCTGTACAAATAATCCCTGTAACCAACAAAAGATTCTATATAGCGGCCATCATTTCCTATATCGACGCTGTGTCAATGTAACTGCATATACATAAAGAATAAGAGCTATCACAAATGGGAGTGCCGACATAATTTGCCCAACTAATTCATTTCCATCATGATGGGGATGGGCCATGTACATTTATTCCTTTTTCTAGGAAATATCCATGGCCTAGTTGACGACATGTCTATACTGATAATAAGAAACTATAATGTAAAAAATAGAATAAAGGAGTTGTAACGTGGTACTTAAACAAAAACTACAAAGTTGGAAAAATGAAGGATTTATCGACGAATCAACTGTTGAAAAGATTCTTGCATTTGAAAGTAAGCAACCGAAACCTGTTAAAATCCCACTGCTTTTGATTATCGGGCTTATCTTCTTTTCATTGGCCGTGTTCAGTTTCATTGCGGCCAATTGGCAAGCGATGCCTGATGTGTTAAGAATATTTCTTACACTTTCTGTAATGTGGTTGTTTTACATCCTTGGGCATTTTTCTGAGATGAAAAAATTTGGTCAACCAATCATATTCCGTCTTATTGGTTTGGCCATGTTTGCAGCAAGCATCGTTGTAACGGTCCAAACATATCATTTTTCCTTATATAATTCGTTTTTACCATGGGCAATATTCATTGCAGCACTTGGTCATTATTGGCACTGGCGTCAATTTCCTTATGCCATCGTCGCTTTTGTTTTTGGGGCTCAAGTATTATTTACTTCCGTTGTAACTCTGGGGTGGTTTGAATGGGGAGCATTCTTAGCTGTTTCATTAGCCTGGTTTTATTTCAGTAAAACGCCCATCTCGATTTCATTTAGTTGGATTCTACTATTTGGAGCAGGACTCACACTTTGGTCAGTCGTTGAATATGACAACGTACTTTGGCCAATATGGTCACTATTTGGTGTTGTCGCTTTCATTCATTTCTTCCCGGAAAAAGAACAGATTGTACGTCCTCTCTACCTTATGATAGGGGGAATACAGCTTCTAGTTTACTTAGCTATTTTGGGAGAAACCCAACTCTCTTTCATCGAGATAAATATTGTTGAATCAATCACTCTGGCTATCGTTGGAGCAGCATTACTCGCGTTCAGTTATTTCCGATTCAAAAAATTCCAATGGGTTGCTGCACTAAGTCTAATCGGACTTCTGCTTTATGATGAATCGGCAATAGGTCTTGCCATTTTGGCCGAAGTCATCGCACTTGCTTATTTAATAAATGAGCATCGTAAAGACAGACTACTTGCACCTGGCTTTGTATTTTTCATTCTTGTCCAGTTTGTCCTGTATTTCATTTATGCGTGGGGAAGAATGGATGTCTCCCTATTCTTCCTAATCGGAGCGCTTTTACTTTTTGCATTGTCCGGCATCGCCTGGAGAATTAACAAGAAGAAAGTAGGTGTCTCTTCATGAAGTCCTTTTTATTTCCTGCCTTACAGACACTGATGATTTGCTTGATTGCTTTGAGCTTCTTTGCAGCTTCTTGGTTTGGTGAAGAATATGTGTTACGAGCCGAGCCTTACGACCCGTATGATCCTTTTTACGGCGAGTATGTGATGTTGCAATACCCTGATTTGAAATCTTCCTCTTCTGCACCGGAAGGCGATATTTATTTTTCATTAAAAGAAGGCAAAGATGGCTATGCCATTATTGATCGATTGGATAGCGAACATTTTTGGGGAGCTATACAAGGAACAAATTATGGTGGGCAAATTACTACACCACAGCTTGAACAATATTATGTGGAACAAGGTACCGGTCCTAATTTAGAGGAAACGAAGGATTTGGCGCTCACTCTTGATGTAGCCCCTTGGGGTTCTATACGTCCTACATTTTTAGAGAAACGCCACGATCAGAAATAGAAAAAACGGCAAAAGCTAAATGCTTTTGCCGTTAGACTGTAGACAAAAAATAAAAAGAGTGAATATAACTGTATACTAATGAAAAAGAGGCGTATGCAAGAAAATGTTGATTTCCTTTGCGGCGGACGCGTTTCGCGGGCACGGCTTTAGTCTCCTCGTCACTACGTTCCTGCGGGGCCTTCAGCTCGTGCTGTTCTCGCTGAAGTCGCCGCCTCCACTCCAATCAACGGAATTCGCTTCTGTTATCGTATCTCTTCATATTATTTTATTAGTAAGATGGTCGGTTATTTCTGAAGACTCCTGCGGAAAAACGAAATAAGCTAGACCCCACAGGCTCAGCTGTCATAGACAGCTGAGCCGAGGAGGCTAGCGTTTCGTCCGCGGAAAGCGAAAGAAATAGCCGACCATAAACTTTTTCGATAGAGTGCAATAGATAAGAATGCGAATTTTTATACTTTTATTTTGATTGCTTTTGCCGTTTTTGTTACCTTTGATATTCAATCAGCCAGCAATCACGATACTCACCTTCGTGCAGTTCATTTTTAGGTAATAGAGTTACCTTCTTGAATCCACATTTTTCATAACACCGTATGGCACGTTCATTCCATGTCTGTGGGTCCATTACTACAAGTTCAGCATGTTTTTGCTCAACCAAGAACGTTACCATAGATTTCACAAGATGAGTTCCTAAGCCTCTATTCCAATACTCTGTTTCCCCAATAAACTGGTCCATGCCATAAATCTTATATGGTGAATCAGAATAACCATAATGATTTCTCGTTTCTTCATCCAATTCATAGTACTGGATGTAACCTATTTTAACATCCTCATATTCAACCATACATTTCATTTCATTTTCATCGCAATTATAGAATTTCTCATTTACTTTTTCCAAGTCAAATGGATTGTCCCTTCCTTCATAATATTGTAAGACTTTCGGATCCGAAAGCCATTTTGCCAATAAGTGCTTATCCTCTATTTTCAGTTCTCGCACTGTTATTTGCCCATTCTTATCAATCAAATTCGTTTCCTCCATTGCAACTTTCTAATAGAGTTATTCGTTACTTTTCTTGAAATTCCTTCCAAGGTCAATATTTCCAAAAAAATTTTTCGACAAATTTCTCACTTTTTCGTTTCTGTGGATAAGGTTATACACATTTTCCCGGGTACTGAGTGTACATTTCTACTAACTATCAACAAGTTAATCACAATTAATCCACCGATAGCTGTGGATAAGAGAACGCTTGTTCCGAACAAAACTATCTGATAGATTAAGATTACATCAAAGATATTTACCAATTTATTTGCTGCTTTCCTAAAATGGCCCATCTATTATGTAATCGGAGGTGAATTCACTTTGAGTAAACTATCATCTGAATTGTTGATTGAATCGTATGTTAAGGCAAAAGAATTAAAGTTATGTCCTGAATTTATCTACTTGTTGGAAATCGAAATTCGCCGACGCTCTCTACACATCTGACACTCTTTCTTTCATTGTTTTTTATCATATACATGTAATAATCATTATAAAAAGGAAACCAGTAGCTCATTAGCTGCTGGTTTCCTTTCTATGATTATGGGATTTTCTTATATCAGAACAAAAAGAATTCCAGCTGCTAGCTAAGCAGTTGGAATTCTTTTTAAATTAATTCGGTTGCCAGAAAATGTAAATTAATAACTAGATGATATTAAAAAGAAAAACAAACTTTTTTTGAAAACTGCTATAAAAAGTGAGTGAATCCTATGTAATGGCACCCTTTTGATTTTACATATTATACTTCATCCATTATGTTGATTTAGATTGTGATGTTCCGGTTTAGCAGCGTCGATCATTAGGAAAATGGCAGAAAGAATGTGCATAATCATTCCTACAAAAGGAATCCATGCGATACAAGAAGTGACGATACCAAGTATACTTCCCGTGGTCGAACCACCATCTTTTTTGGTGAGAACCAATGTTACAATGTGTAATGCTAACATAATGCCTAATGGAATCCATAAAAATCCAATTACAATGCCTGCTCCTAGAAAAGGAATCCCCAATAACGCTTCAAGACCGCCGGTGACCCATTTCAATATTTTAGATGTGGACAATTTAAACACCTCCTTTCTTGTTAATTAATAGGCTCTGTCATACTTGCTGGCTCATGCGGAACATGCGACTAGTACAATTGTACGCTAAACAACCGATATCTTCTACATCCTTTAACACAGCCAATAAAATAAAAACTACAACTTAATTTCTGTCCGTTTTTATTTAAGAAAGCAAATGTAATGGTTAAACCAAATAAAATTCCAACATCTTCAAAAGATGCTGGAATTTTTTTGTCTATCATAATAATCGACGTGACACCTTTTTCCCATCATATGAATAAACAATTGGTTTATTCTCAACATACGTTTCCAAATAGACTGACCGTCCCCACAACTGATAAATGTAAGGCAGTACATGTTCCAGATAAAGAGGATCCAGCTCAGTTCCCTCGTATCCATGCTTTAAATAGAGTTCACCATTTCTCGAGTAGTCCCCATCCTCAACCACGATATAAGGAAAGCTTCCATTCACCCTCATCGAAATCAATTGGTCACGAACCTGTTCATAGTCTTTATCGGTAATTTGATAGTTTCCATTCTTCTTTTCAAACAAATATAGATCTTCCTGTTTCACCAATTCCTTCGTCAAATAATTTCGGATGAAAGAAATATCTGATTCAATTTCTCTTACTTCAAACATTTTTTCCCGGCCAGAATTTTCTTTAACGCCGTTTTTCTTCATTCGCTCTGTTGGATGATTGTATCGCTTTTCAATATCCTCAAAAATCTTTAAGCCCAGATAATAGGGATTGATACTCGTTTTGGAAGGCTGAACAACTCCGGCATTCAATGTCGCAAATTCGATGGTTTCAGCTGACGTCAAATCCATTTCTCTTAATATTCGCTGATGCCAATAGCTCGCCCAGCCCTCATTCATGATTTTCGTTTCCATTTGCGGCCAGAAATACAGCATTTCTTCCCGCATCATGGTTAAGATATCCCTTTGCCACTCTTCCAGTTCACGGCTATATTCCTGGATAAACAATAAGAGGTCTTTTTCAGGGGATGGCGGAAATTTCTTTCTTTTTTCTATGAGTGCCTTATTGTCTTTCGCTTTTATATCCAAGTTCCATAAGTCATCATACTGAGTTTTCCGATTGACTTCTTTTTCTTCTTCATTCGTATCGTAGTCCAATAATTTATGTCTGATAATGGAGGGATCCACATGCTCCTGTATGGCCATGGCCGCATCCAAAAAACGTTCTACTTCTACTTTGCCATAAATCATTTCATAATTGGCAATCCGTTCGGCAGTTGCCGTCATACTTTCGACCATATCACGCTTCGTATTGGAAAATCGAGCATTGTTTTTAAAGAAATCACAGTGGGCAAGCACATGGGCAATAATTAATTTATTTTGAATGAGACTATTTGTATTAAGCAGAAACGCATAACATGGATTTGAATTGATCACCAGCTCATAAATCTGACTTAAACCCAAGTCGTATTGCAGCTTCATTTTATGAAATTGTTTCCCAAAGCTCCAATGGCTGAATCGTGTGGGCATGCCGTATGCACCAAATGTGTAAATAATATCAGCAGGACAAATTTCATAACGCATCGGATACGTATCCAGTCCAAATCCAGTTGCAATTTCCGTAATTTCGTCTATTGCCCGATGAAGAGCATTCTTTTCCATCTATTGAATCCCTCCGACGGTTTATTCAATGACAAGTGCAAGGCACCGACCAGTTCAAACGGAAGTTATTTCTTTTTGGAAAAAGCTTTTCAATGCTTTATAGACATCTTGTTTTTCTTTCAATATATAATGGCGGAACATCGGATTCGAGATTTTTTTATAAGTGGACATCAAAGTGGAATATCGATTATTGGGGTTCACTTCTCCGTAGCCAAACATACTGGAAACGGCCATCAGTTCATTTACCAACTTCAAACATCTTTCATTATCGTTTGACATGTTTTCACCATCTGAAAAGTGGACCGGGTAAATATTGAATCGAGAAGGATGATATTTTTGTTCAATCAGTTCCAGCGCTTTTAGATAGGCAGATGAACAAATGGTGCCGCCGCTTTCACCTTTTGAAAAAAAGTTCTCTTCCGTGACAACCTTTGCTTCAGTATGATGAGCGATAAATTCAATTTCCACCGTTTCGTATTTGGTACGTAGAAATTTGGTCATCCAGAAAAAAAAGCTGCGAGCCATATATTTTTCAAATGGTCCCATGGATGCACTCGTATCCATCATCGCAAGTACAACTGCTTTGGATTCCGGTTTTACTTCATCATTCCATGTTTTGAACCGCAAATCCTCATTATGGATAGGCGAAATTTCCGCTTTCCCATTCGCTGCGTTGCGTTTGATAGCCGTTAAGATGGTGCGCTTTTTATCAATATTGCCCATCAGCCCTTTTTTACGAATATCATTGAATTCAATTTTTTCTTTTCTAATTTGAGCTTGTTCTTTTTGCTTTAAATTGGGTAACTCAAGTTCATTGAAAAGGGCACTTTCCAGCTCTGCCATGGTGATTTCCACTTCATAAAAATCCTTACCCGCTTGATCCCCTGCTTGTTTCCCTTGCCCTGGAGAGGCTTTTCCTTCCCCGGAACCACGGGCGATGACATCTCCTACCTGACTATCACCATTCCCTTGACCCACGTGTTTTGATTTGTCGTAATTGTAGCGAATTTTGTACTCATCCAAGGAGCGAATCGGAATTTTGATGACATCCCGTCCATTTGACATAACAATGCTTTCTTCACTGATTAAATCCGGCAAATTATTCTTGATGGCTTCTTTGACTTTATCCATATGACGTTGCTGATCTTGATAGCCTTTTCTATGGAGCGACCAGTCTTCCTGTGAGATGACAAAATGATTATCAGGTTTTTCGTTCATTTCCACCCACACCCATCCAGTATTAAAAGTTTTTTAATTTAATTATCATATGCGTTGGCGAACAAGTTATTGACTTCAGAGAGTAAGAAAAACAAGACGAATTATCTGATTCGTCTTGTTCTGTTATTCATATTCATCCCATTATCGATTAAGCAGGCTTCCTACGTAACGCAATAATTCATTGGCTGAAATTGAATTATAGCCATGTTCATCAATGAGTCTCGCAACTACTTCATTTACCTTTTTAAGCTGTGATTCATCCGGTGTTTTGGACGATGTCGTAATCTTCACCACATCTTTTAAATCCGCAAAAAGTTTCTTTTGTATAGCTTCGCGTAGACGTTCATGTGAATTGTATTCAAAGCGCTTTCCTTTTCTAGCGTAGGCAGACAGACGAATGAGGATTTCTTCCCTGAACGCTTTTTTCGCATTTTCAGAGATGCCAATTTGTTCTTCGATTGAACGCATCAGTTTTTCATCCGGATTCATTTCTTCACCAGTCAAAGTATCTCTTATTTTATTTTTATTACAATAAGCTTCTACATTGTCCAGGTAATTATCCATTAAGGTAATTGCTGACTCTTCATAGGAATAAACAAAAGCTTTTTGAATTTCTTTCTTGGCAATTTCATCATATTCCCGTCTGGCAATAGAAATATAATTCATGTACCTTTCCCGGTCTTCCTGCGTGATGGAAGCATGTTGGTCGAGACCATCTTTCAGTGCACGCAAAACGTCCAGAGCGTTGATCGATGGTACTTCCTTGCGGATGATGGCCGAAGAAATCCGATTGATTACGTAACGCGGATCAATGCCGTTCATCCCCTCATGCGGAAACTCCTTCTGCAATTCCTCCACATCGATTTGATTGAAGCCTTCTACACTTTCGCCGTCATATAAACGCATTTTCTTCACAATATCAATGCCTTGCTTTTTAGGTGTTTCAAGCCTTGTTAATACTGAGAAAATGGCGGCCGCTCGCAATGCTTGCGGAGCAATATGAATATGTGTCATATCGCTTTCCTGGATCATTTTTTCATAAATCCGTTCTTCCTGACTCACTTTCAGGTTATAAGGAATTGGCATGACAATAATTCTGGAATGCAAGGCTTCATTCTTCTTATTTGAAATAAACGAAGCATACTCTGTTTCATTTGTATGAGCCACTATGAGTTCATCCGCGCTGATTAATGCAAACCTTCCTGCCTTGAAATTTCCTTCCTGAGTTAGAGATAACAACAGCCATAGGAATTTTTCATCGAGTTTCAACATCTCCTGAAATTCCATCATTCCGCGGTTCGCTTTATTCAGTTCCCCATCAAATCGGTAAGCACGAGGATCTGATTCAGCACCGAATTCTGCGATTGTTGAAAAATCAATACTTCCTGTCAAATCGGCAATATCCTGTGATTTCGGATCAGAAGGCGTATATGTGCCAATTCCCACCCGTTTGTCCTCGGAGAAGAAAATTCTTTCCACCATTACATCTTCCAAGCGTCCATTGAACTCTTTATCCAAACGCATCGCGTTCAAAGGAGACAAGCTGCCTTCAATGCGGACTCCATACTCTTCAAAAAATTCGTCACGTAACTCGTGGGGAATGAGGTGAAGTGGGTCTTCGTGCATTGGGCATCCTTTTATCGCGTAAACAGCTCCTTCGTCGGTTTTTGAATATTTTTCAAAACCACGTTTCAACAATGTCACAATTGTTGATTTCCCTCCACTTACAGGTCCCATCAACAATAAAATACGCTTTCGAACATCCAATCTTTTTGCAGCTGGGTGAAAGTACTCTTCTACTAGTCGCTCAATGGCCGTTTCAAGTCCAAATATTTCTTCACCAAAAAAATGGTACATTTTATGACCATTCTTTTGCGTCAACCCATGGCTATTGATCATATTATAAACACGTGAATGAGCCGATTGGGCAACTTCTGGTCGTTCCTTAACGATGGTCAAGTATTCAGCAAATGTACCCTCCCACTTTAGGCTGTTTTCTTCTTCTCGGAAGCTCTTCACCTTGTTCAAAATATCCATTTTTTCCCTCCGTTTAGGGTTTGATTTATTCATAGTATGAAATGAGACAACTTATGATTACCGGGACTTTTCACAATTGCCTCATCCGGCAAAAAGATCTTCAAAATTAATATCCGATTTTAGAAAGTACTTTTCTCATCATTTTCATGTTGCGAATAGCTTTAATTAATACACATGTTCTTACTCTTTGACATAGGTTAAAGGAATAATAGAGTGGAGATGAAAAAAATGAAGAAAAATTATTTACGTTGGTCCGAAGTACCTTATGCAGGTGAAAAGAAACCACCAGTAAATCCTGATACACCATCTTCAGGTTCTCGGTCTTTGACCTATTTAAAAAGAGACAAAGAAAAGAACTTCTTGAATCCAAATGGAACGATAATGCATTTCCCCATTAAAAAACCTAGTGCAATAGATTTTGAAAAAGAATTAAAGATTGTTCAGCGTACACTCAACCACCTGACAAACACTCAGAAACAGTTGGCCATTTTTTATGGAACAGGTGTCCCTACTAAACAGTGGACTTCTATTATTGACCGTTTAGTAGAATCCTATGGGGTCAGTCCTGTCTATGCCTCTCGAATACTAGCTGCTGTCCATATGGCAATCAATGACACCAAGATTGTCGTATGGGATTTGAAGTATAAATTGGATGTTGCCAGACCAAATCAATATGACCATGAGATGGAAACGATTCTTTCCACGCCTAAATTTCCTTCCTATCCTTCTGGCCATGCCAGCATGTCTGGCTGTGCAGAAGTGGTGTTAAGCTATTTCTTCCCAATGGAAGCACAAAAGTTACGAAAAATTGCTTTTGATGACGCCTTCAGCCGTCTATGTGCTGGCGTTCATTTTGAAGCCGATAACATCGAAGGCTTGAAATTAGGCAGATATATTGGAAACGTAATAGTTGACCACTTACGTGCGCAGAAGAATGAAGATGGCAAGTCCATTGACAAACCTTTTAAGGAATACCGGAATGCCAATATTAATACGCATGACTATAAGCAGTTTATCCCGTATGATTTCGATGATGAAGGTACGTCTCGAACAAAATTCAATTCCAAATCTATCTCCAAATCCAAAGATTTCAATGAACCTATTAAATTCAATGATTCCAATGAATCCTTTGAATCCAATAAAACGCATGAATCGAATGAATCTAGTGAAATCAAAGTTAACCAGAAATCCCATCAAAACGATATCCGGCCCAAGCCTCCATGGTATTTTTAGTGTGACGAAAACCTTTACAATTCAACCCGACATATCAATCCTCAAACCAAAAGACAATCCTATGTGATTGTCTTTTTTAATTTGAGGACATAGCCAAGTCGTACAAGAGTGATTGTTGAGTGTGTGTACAGAAATGGGAGCTGACTGGAGAAAACCTTTAAAGCGCCTTTTACATGAACATGTTTTCGTTCTACATGATTTTTTTTTTTTTGAAATTTAAAGAATGAACTTCGCTTTTATAACCATGTTAAGAAGGAACGATACTTTTAAGGAGGTTTTTTGATGGGAAGTGACAATCATAAAGGTGCTATTAACTTTACAGGTCCCTTGTCTCAAACACCAAAGAAGAAAGATTTTAATGCAACTTCACCAAAAGAAGAGATTTCGATGGAATTAGTGGAGCAGGGATTCTTAAAACCAAAACATGAGCCAATGACATCGAATCATCGGAAAAAAAGTGAAAGAGAAAAATCTTACAAGTCCTAGAGTATCGTGAAACTGAATAGAAGAAAAAACACCTCCAATTTGAAAAGAATTGGAGGTGTCCTATTTTTGAATTTTAATGATACTCACATTTGATTGTTCTTTTTTCCAATCACTTCTTGAACTGAAGATATTTTAGAAATTGCATGAAATTCTTCTCCAAAACTGATTGCTTTTCTTGCAACTTCTGGCCGAATACCGGAGATAAAGCTTTCAATCCCCATCAAGTTCAAAACTTGAACAAGTTGAGTCAGCTGGAATGCAACGACTTCTTCAATTTCAATCACACCAGAAAGATCGATAATTAAACTTTCTACCATGTTTTCACTACACTTCATCGGGATATCATTAAGTAAGGACAATCCACGTTCCGAATTAATCACACCGATTACCGGAAGAACAGAAATTTTATCACAAATCTTGATGAGTGGTATTTCCAGTAATTTTATCAAGGCCTGATGCTCGGTCAATCGTTTTTCGTTGAATTCATGGTAATACTCAGAGAACTTGACAATCATCAGTTCAAATCCGGAATTCAGCATTTCACTCCATTCCGATACTTGATGTTTGCAAACATCTTCATTCGTTTGATCGATATATTGTTTCATATATTCCCAAAAGAGCGTTCTCGTTTTTCCAAGAAATTTAATAACTTCATGAATAGCTATTCGATGTTCCACTCGCGACTTTGCTACAGTTTGAGCCCATTCATCAAGTTTTTCCCGAAAATCGAAATCATTTTGATCAAAGCTTGATATCAATAACTGAATGGTATGTTGATGCTGCTTTCTCAAGAGTTTCTCCACATCTGGTGAAGCTTGATTAGAATAAAATGAACCCGGCTCTTTTACTCTCTCAGTCAACCATTCTTCCGTTATTTGATGTGCATGATCTTTCAAGTAGTTGGATATTGCGAGTGTAGACATCTTGAGTGTACTCCTTTAAATAAATACTTTTCGATATTTGATGTTAAATTATTACTTATACTATCGGATTTTGAATGGTTCGTAAAATATTGCACGATGCAATTATAACAAATGAACTGCTTCAACTTTAAAATCATTCACTTTGCACGAAAAAAGACCATCTTTTGGATGGTCTTTTTCCTTCAAACAGTTGCATTTATTATTCCTTCATTTGAAACATTTTTGCTCATAAATAAACCTGCATATAACAAGACGATACCAGCCATCAGAATCACTCCAATGTAAACGGACATCATGGTCGGGACCAGGTATGCACCCATGATAATCGTGGAGCGAGCAACCAAGTCTGCACCGCTGAATGATAGGTTCGAAAAGGCAGAATAAGATCCCCTCTTATTGGCTGGCATCATGTTTGCCTCTTCCGTATTTCGAATCGGTGAATAAATCAGTTCTCCCAGTGTTGCAATGATATTAAAGAGAACTAAAATGTACCACGTGTTGGCAGATGTGACCGTTACATAACCGATTCCATATAGTAGAAGTCCAAACAGTAAGACATTTTTCTTATTGAACCTATCAGTGAGTTTATTGATGATAAACGTAAAACACACAACGAGAAGCATATTTTGGATATTGAGGTAACTCAGCATCCTTACTCCCCCCACTTGGAACTCCCCTATTTGTACCGTCTCGAACGTTTCTGCGAGACGAACGCCGATGTAACTGTTAAGTGAAAACTCAGCGGCAAAAATAAACATCGAGCCTACGACAACTTTGACAAACGGTATATCTTGAAAAGCAATTTTATAATTTTGAATTACATCCAGTAATACATTTTGATGCTGTTTTTCCAATCTACTTGTGGACTCATCCCGCAGCCATATATGATAAGCAATCGGTAAACTGGCCGATGTGACCGTCAACATGGCAAACAGTTCAATTTGATGGTTGACGTAAAGCAATCCTCCAAGTGCCGCACCGATTGCCATAGATAGATTTACGAGCCAGTATTCAATGGCATAGACTGCTTTTCGATTTTCAGGCGTGGTCGAATCGATGATGATCGCATGCATGGCAGGTCGCCCTAGGCTGCTTGTCACTACGAATGCTGCATAGGCAATCGCAAATAACCAAATCAAGTTGTCTTCAGGTAATAGACTCAAGGTCATGAATAGAAACAGCAACGCACTTAAGGAAGATGTGAGGAGCAACACCCTTTTGCGTGGGAATCGATCCGAAATATAGCCCCCGATCAAATTAGTGAAAAAGCTGACGATGACTGTGAATACCAGAAACATACCTGCCCATACCTTGCTCATTTCCTGTGCAAAAAATAATGCCATGAAAGGCATGACCGCTGATGATACCGCACGGTTGAAAAACGATGTAATCAACCGAACTTTTATATTTTGTGGATAGTCTTTAAAGGCCATGTTGAACCCCTCCTATTACTTATGTATATTAAACTAGACTATTGACATTAAAAATGGACAAAATAAATAATTATGTCCACTTTTCAAAAAAAGGAGAACATGATGGATAGACATTTATTGACCGTATGGCGTTCGGTTTCATCAGGGAGCATCAGGCTGGATGAACTAACGGAACTCCTCGGTCTGAGTAGGAAACAAACGGCAAGATACTTGCAGAAGTGGACAAAAGAAGGCTGGCTCATCTTTACTTCAGGACTTGGGAGAGGCAAAGCATCGAAGATTCAATGGCAAAAAAATGTGGAAGAAGTTTATGAAGACTTGGTCATGAAAATGATTGATGAAGAACCAGTCGAAACGATCGGGAAATATTTACTCTACGAGTGGTCAAGCGACAGCAAAATGCGTTTGATGAATAAGTTCCATTCCAAATTCGGCTACAACCAAAGCACAAACCACATGGACAAGCTCATCATTCCAAGAAGATACACCTTCCTAACGATGCATCCACTGGAAGCGGCAGAAGTACATAGCGCGAGCTTGGTGGCGAATCTATTCAATCGATTAGTGGCCATTGACGAAAAGGGGATGGTTTCACCTGAACTTGCCCACAGTTGGGATGTAACCCCATCGAAACTCCGACTCTATTTGAGAAAAGATATTAAGTTCCATGATGCATCCATACTGACCGCGGAAGATGTGAAGTTCTGTCTGGAAAAATTGATGTGTCATAAGCATTTCCGGGATTTATGGGAGCCCATTCAGCGCATTGAAATCGTGGCACCTCTAGTAATTGATATTGAATTCCCAAACGGTTGCAGCTATTGCCTCCAACTTTTGGGTACGTTAACTGCAAGCATTTACAAGGAAACTAAAGGACAGTTACTTGGCACTGGAGCATTTTATTTAGAAGAAAGCAATGACTTAAAAACCACGATCTGTGCTTTCAAGGATTATTTTTTGGAAAGACCTTTATTGGATGCAGTGGAATTTGTGCAGGTACCAAAAGACTTCGATACCGCCTACCGTTCTGCAACTAAAGACCCAGTAGATGGCACTTTTCAAGTAGAAAGTAGCTCAGGTTTCGGAGTCGTAATCATGAATGCGTTTCGCGATTCACAGATTCAGTGCAAGGAAGTCCGAGACTATCTGCACTATGTAATAGCGAAGCATCGCCATGAAATTCCACTCGTACATTCACGTGCTTGGGCCAACGATAAGAGCTGCCTCATAGGTCATGATCAGCAATACAAAGTACCAGTGATGCAACGCCCCCATTTTTCAGAACCATTGATTTTAAAAGGAGTGAACTATACGGAAAAAACCACTATGTGGCTGAAGGAAGTATTCGAAAAAGAAGGCGTCCCTGTGGAAGTCACTTGGCTTCCCTTTGCCGAGACAGTTCAAAACAGTCCAAGAAACCAGGAAGCCGATCTGTTCATTCACGGTGAAGTATTCGAATTGAATCAAGATTTGTCCTTTTACTATTTTCTTAAAAATGGGTACTCCCCATTAGCAAAAATGATTGAGGCCGATGAAACGGCCAGCATGTATTTAAAGGAATATGTGCATACCCCTTTTGAAAAGTGGACTACCTTGAACTTGAGAATGGAAAGAGCTCTTTTGGAAGCTTCGCTGATGATTCCTTTATATTATGAAAAACGTCAAATCCCCTTCTCTACCGATCTAATGAACGTCAATATCAAGCATTTTGGATACGTTGATTTTTCCAAGTTATGGGTAATACCCGAACTTTAGAATAAAAGATCATCCATGGTACTAAAAAGGGCTACCGATTTGGTAGCCCTTTTCGTTTAAGTGTTACTTGATTTTTATCTGTTTTCTTTATTCTTCTTCGACAGAAACATATAATGTTTTGTCTTCGCATCATTAAAGTAATAACGTTTTGTAGTATTTAACGCATGGTGCCAAATTGTTACGTGTTAACAAAGATAACGTTTGGCTGATTCCCCCACCAAACTAAATATAAGAGCAACCCTTGGATACGTAATCGACGTATTCAAGGGTTTTTTCATAGAGTGGGACATTATCGGCGTCGAAAGTTTTAGCTAGCGAGACGATTTTCAGCAGAACGGAATTTTGTGCAACCTGGAATGCAGAACTGTCTACCTGGAATCCAGAACTGTCAACCTAGAATCCCATTCTGTCTACCTGACAGACTTTTCACTTTTATTATATACCCCATTAGGGTATACTACATTTAAGAAATCAAAATGATAGGGGAGTATATACCATTGAAAAAGAAACGGTACTTATTGAGTTTTGCATTACTAGTGGCACTGAGCGGTTGTGGAAATGAAACGAGCAAGGAATCCGACCATAGTGAGATGGATCATGGAGGTTCACATTCCAGCTCTGGTGAGATTCCTGAAGGGCTAAAAGACGCAACAAATCCAACTTTTAAAGTTGGTAGCGAAGCAACCATTACAACAGATCACATGAAAGGCATGAAGGATGCCGAAGCTACAATCGTTGGAGCTTACGATACGACAGTATATACCATTTCTTATACACCAACGACTGGTGGAGAAAAAGTAGAAGACCATAAATGGATCATTCATGAGGAAATAAAAGACGCTGCTACTGAACCATATGCAGAAGGCGATGAAGTAATTGTCGAGGGAGATCATACGGAAGGGATGAAAGGCACCACCGCAGTTATCGACTCAGCTGAGGAAACAACTGTGTATATGGTAGATTACACTTCGACTGATGGTGAAGAAGTAAAGAATCATAAATGGGTAACTGAAAGTGAACTTTCTGCTGAATAAGGTGTGTTCGTAGTCACAATAAAGAGAGGGACGGTGACATGGTCATCGCCCCTCTCTTTTTGTGCTTTTATCCACCCGGTGATATTCCGAAAGTTGAATGACTCGAACATTTCGCGTATTCAACTCATGGTATATATCTCTGCTATCACGAAATGAAATGGTTTGTTCTCTTTCACTTTGTATCAGCTCTTCTGCAATTTCCATGGATTCAACATGGATAAATCGCCGGATGTAATGGTCTTCATCAAAAAAATAAGTGATTTTGAATTCTTTCATGACATATAGCTCCTGATAATTAATTTAGTGAATAATGATTAGTATACCCATGCAAAAGCCTCCCTATTAATCAGATTAATGGGAGGCCATGCAAGTTATACATTAGATTTTCAATTCAATTTCAGCGTCAGCTTTTAACTCTTCAACATGTTTAGTCAATAATTCTTGCTGTTGTTGTTGTTTAAGAATCCCTTTAATTTCTTCTTTTGCTTCTTCAAGTGGAGGAAGATCTTGTCCAGCCGATTTTGCTTGAGAAGCAGCTTGATCGTAATAGGCTTTAATTTCTTTTTCTGTTACTTCTTTGGCAGGTACTACTTTATCCTGATATTTTTCAAACAGAATGGAGTCAGCAATTTGGGTTTTCAGCATTTTAGTATCCATGCTTTGTGCTTTCAACGCTTTATTCATTGCTTCTTCTCCACCGTATTGCTCTACAAAAGATTTATATTGTTCATCAATCTCTTTATCTGTAGCAGTAATTTTTGCTTCTTTCGCTTTTTGTAAAATCAACGTTTGTCCAACAAGCGTATTAAGTACTTGCTCTTTTACCTGTTTTGCTGCTTCTTTGCTACTAGGATCTTGACCTGTCTGCTGCATTTGCCCTTGAACGGAAGCCAATACTGCATTATATTCCTCACCTTTTAATTCTTCTTCATTGACTACCGCAACAACTTTGCTCTCGTCTACTTCTTGCTTAGCAAGCTTTGCCTGCATTTCTTTAGCTGCAGCTGCTTGGTCTTGTTCAGATGGTGCTTTTGTTGCTTCCTGCTTCGTTTCTTCTTGTGGCTTTTCTTCTTTTGTTGCTTTATCTTCTCCGTTGCAAGCAGTTAAACTCAATGCCAATACACCTGCTGCAAACGGTAATATAATTTTTTTAATATTCATTCTCATGTAAACCCCTTTCGATTCAAAGCTACGCTTTATAACTAAAGCATAGTCTGCATCTTAACGGAGAATCCCTGATAGTTAAACCCATACCCCTTCATGTCATCGAATTGTTAACTTGTTGTCATATGATGACCAAAATTAGGCTTGGCATGAAATTTAATGATAATACACTCCCATTTGTTTTTGGCGATTCACTTTACACAGACTTTTTATAAAAAACCAGTGTGGTATTATCATTAATACGCCGTTTTTCCCCCGTCTGTATATACCCCATTTTTTCATACAAATGGCAGTTACGTTCTTCCTCCAGGATTGTTGCCAGTTCCCAACTGATGGCTTGAGGAAAGCTTTCTTCTACTAACAATATCGCTTTTTTTGCTATACCTTGCCCTTGATGGGTTGGACTGATAAACATGGGGCTAATCCAAAAATGAACATCTTCTTTCCAAAAGATACGGATTCCACCTACAAGTTTTGTATCTATAAAATATGCCTTGAGGATTAGTGATCCTCGAAACAACTCGGTCTATTGTTTCATTCGCTGGGTTTATATCGTAATCCTTATACTTTTCCATAAGCGGCATGAATGCTTTGACTTGCATATTAAAAATAGCTTCTGCATCGGGTATTGTTGCTCTTTCCAGACTAACTATATTCAAATTATTACGCCCCAATCAATCTATGATGTTTCCTATTATTAAATTATGATATTTTTTAAATAAAAAAAGAGTGAATACTAGATCATGTAAATCTGGTTTTGTCGACATGAGTAATCACCCCATCTTTACTTGTAGTAAGTACTCTTCCTGGAGAATCCCGTAGATTGCACAGTCTTTGTATTGATTTTTAGCGTTACGAATCATATGCCGTATCGACCCTTCTTGTTTCATTCCAACTTTTTGCATGATTTTTCCGGATGCAGGATTATCACTGTTATGTGCTGCAGATATCTTATGAATATTCATATGCCTGAAGCCAAATTCCATAACGGCTTTCAACGATTCTGTTCCATATCCTTGATTCCACCAGTCGTAACCGAGTGTAAATCCTACTTCGCAATTTTCCGTGCCGAGGTCGAAATGATAAAAATCGATTGCTCCGATAAGATCACCAGTTGCTTTTAATTCAATGCCCCAATAACAAAATTCTTGTTCCTCATATTCATTGACAATATTCGTTACCCTCTCAACTGACTCCTTGATTGATTTATGTGCTCCTTTTATGAGATTGTCCGTAACCCGTTCATCAGACATCCAATGGGTAAAGAAGCTTTGTGCATCTTCAATAACCAGTCTTCTAAGAATCAATCGTTCGGTTTCCAGCGTTGGTGTTCCGTGGAATTTAATCATGTTCGCACCTACTTTAATTTATTTTTCCCGTGACTCCATGGCATTAAAGCAACAAAATCTAACTGAACAATAGGTAGAGTGATGTAATCCAGCACAAAATATCAACTTCCAGTAACCATTTAGCTATTTTAATCTTTTGCTGCATTAATGAACCTTCTTGTACGTATTTATGAAGTTATTGTGTAAGGTTTATCTTCTCTAATCATATTCATATTCCCTCTTTTGACGAACTGCTTTACAATATGTCCGATGGCCAATCTCTTCTGGAAAAACTATAAATTGTGAGGCCCAGCGTGCAGTAAACGTAATGTTAAATTGCTGAAATTTCATTTGTATGTGACAATATAACTAAATAGCATCATACTTTCCAATATTTAAGGGGTACAACAATGAAAAAAAGCACCGATTTTTACCGAATAATTCCGTTTGTCTATTTGATTATAGGTCCAGTCTGGGTTATAGGGACAGATTATTTATTATATGATCCTAACACCATTTTTGAAAAAGTCCTTCTCCTTCAGACATTCAAAAGTCTGTTATTTGTTTTCTTTACCGCCATTCTTTTGTATTTTTATATTAAAAATTTGAGAGATTCAAAACTAATTGAAGAAGAAAAAGAGAAGCTCACACTGCTAATAGATACCATGCCAGACTGTGTTTCATTTAAAGATGGTGAAGGCAAGTGGCTTCAAATCAATAAATTTGGTGCTCAATTATTCGAACTAGAAGGCATCGATTACAGGGGCAAGGACGATAGAGAGATGGCCCAGTACACTGATTATTATCATGATGCTTTGATTTATTGTATTGATACCGACGAGGAAGCTTGGAGGGCTGGGAAAGTCACTCGCTGTGAAGAAACCATTCAATTAAGAGATGGCTCAAGCAAAACGTTCGATGCATTCAAAGTGCCCATTTTCAATCCTGATGGTTCGAGAAAAGGGCTGGTCGTAATCGGGAGAGATATTACCGCATTAAAAGAAACGGAAAGTATGTTGAGACAGTCAGAAAAAATGTCTGTTATTGGTGAACTGGCTGCAGGCATTGCTCACGAAATACGTAACCCTTTGACCACTATTAAAGGTTTTTTGCAAATGGGGAAAGATAAGGCCATTAATCTTGAGCCTCATACCGAGATGTTGATTGATGAAATAGACCGAATTAATACCATCGTTAACGAACTATTGATTGTTTCAAGACCATCGGAAGTTATTTTTTCCAACAAAAACATAAATACAATTGTTAAAGAAGTCATTCAATTGTTATCGACAGAAGCATCGCTTCAAAACATTCAACTGAATTTAAATGAATTAGAAAACTTTGATACATATTGTAATGATAGTAAATTAAAACAGGTGTTTATCAATATTCTAAAAAATGCTATAGAATCTATATCCACTCAAGGTGAAGTCAATGTCACTTTATCCGAAAAAGATGAAAACTATTTTGCGATTAAATTTGAAGATAATGGGTGTGGGATTGAGGAAAGCCGTTTGAAACACATTGGTGAGCCATTCTATAGCGTAAAAGAAAAAGGTATTGGCTTAGGAATGACTGTTAGTTTTAGTATTATTGAATCTCATAAAGGAACTATTAATATATCAAGTGAAGTCGATAAAGGAACTAGCGTGGAAGTGTTGTTGCCTAAATCTAAATTTCAAGTTATTTCATAAATGAATTTGTCCCTCTGCATCCTAGCATCAATTAACCTTGTTCATAAATCGTTCGTCATTCATTATGCAAGTATAGTTACAAAAGCAAAAAGACACCTCCAATCTATATTACTGGAAGTGTCTTTTTACCATCTTATTATTTGATTCTTTCATTACCTTCGTAGATTTTCACATTCAAAGGTCCGGCTAGATATTCTGCAGCTCTACTTGAAAAGGAAGTGAAGTGATCACTTTTGTTGTGACTTTCGACAGCGTTCATATCTTGCCATACTTCGACCATCGTGTATAAGTTTTCTTTCTCTATATCTTTCATTAAGTCGTATGAAACATTTCCACTTTCAGCTCTAGAGGCTGTGATTAGTGGATGAATTTCTTCCAAAAATGCTTGTTCTTTTTCTACTTGCACTTGAAATTCAGCATGAATAATAAACATCGATTCAGTTCCTCTTTTCTGTTACTTGACTGTTAGCTTTATTTCCATTCTGTGATGGCATCCACAGGTAGACGGACAGACTGATACCCTTTATCTATCGCTTTTCCAATCGAAATTAGCATAACGGGATAGTAACGCTCTTTGTCCATACCAAAAGCTTCAGCAATTTGGTCCTTTTCATAACCACCGATTGGATTCGTGTCATAGCCGTGAGCTCTTGCTGCGAGCATCAGTTGCATGGATACTAAACCAGCATCAATTAAGTTCATTTCCTTCAATTGTTCCGGTGACATGGTTGAAACCAATCCTTTGATAGCTGGTAGCTGTGCATCTCTGACTTCAGCTGGCATCAGACCTTGTTCCACTGCCTTACCGTAAATGTCGTCAGCATAGTCGATGCTGTTCATATCTGCAAATACGGCAATCATTGCAGCAGATGTTGCCACTTGGTTTTGATTGAATTTGGCCAGGGGAGCCAATGTCGCTTTACCTTCTGGGCTATCGATGACAACAAAACGCCAAGGTTGAAGATTAACGGATGAAGGGGCAAGCGTGGCAGTTGTTAGTATTTCAGTCATTTCCAGTCTTGTTATTTTCACAGTTGGATCATAATTCCGGATGGAACGACGTCCTGTTACGATTTCATTAAAGTCATTAATAAGTGTATGGTTCATTTTTCATTCTCCTTTATATTTATACTAGTTTGTCGTATTGCGACTACTCATTTGGATTAATGTTTTTGACGTTGTCTTGTATCCGTGTCAGCATGTCCAAAAGTAAAGAGCGTTCCTCTGCATTGAATCCAGTTAAAACCTTCGAAATGAATTGCTGTTTCTCTTCTTGGTAAGCAACAATTCTTTCACGACCTTCATCCGTCAGACGAACAAACGTAAATCGATTATCTGCGGGATTCTTACGTCGTGTGACCATTCCCTTTTCTTCCAATTGCTTTAAGTGCCTCGTTACAGCTGCATGATCTATATTCACTTCTTTTTGAAGCTCCGTCTGACTGATTTCATCCACTTCAAACAACTTGTTCAACAAATCCAATCGGGATTGACTGATGCCTGTACAGCGCTCAAACTTCGGGCTTGTTTGCTTATTTATCTCATATAATCGATAGACAATTTTTCCTTCATCTGAACATGAGTTGGACATAAAACCACCCCTTCAATGTTTGACGGGTCAACAATTGACCCATCAACTACTATAATACGATGCATTATTAAAATCAACTAATTGAATCGTTTAATAACTCTTCTTCTTGAAAACTGCAATTATATCCAGTGATTTTTAAGGTTATAAGCAAGAAAAACCCCCATTCATTCAAAGAATAAAAGGAAGGTTTTCAACTATTTTGAAAGCAGGTTGTTAATCGAAACTCACAGATATTAATACTAACGATTTGAAGTTTGAAAGCTTCTTCCATGAATTGGCGGTGTCCAAGATTTCAGAAATTGCTCGGTTCGACTCCGTCCTCTTTCAATCAGAGCCTCCCTCTTTTCTTTACTAAGATCAAAATCTGTAGTGTTAACATCATCTACTGGTATGAAGATAATATCTTTCTCATGTTTCCTGGAGATGTACCTTTCATCATGTGCATTTTGCATCGTTGAAAAAAGCGCTTCGAATAAATTGAGTCCATTGTTGATTTTATTTCCTTTCGATTCGTGGTGGCCACGACTGATTTTCAAACCAAGAACGGGTCGTTCCCTATTTCCATCTTTATCATCGAATAACCACAAAGGAAAGTTACTCAACACTCCCCCATCAACAAAAATTGTCTCCCCATTCTTGACTTTCAAAGTGGCTGGTTCAAAGAAAAAAGGGATGCCACAACTCATACGTAAAGCACGGGCAATGGGGAAGGTATCTGCTGATAGCCCATAACTTGCCAAGTCATCTGGAAAAACAATTATTTTGCCATTCGTCAAATCTGAAGCCACGAGCTTCAATGTACCTTCCGGTAAATCACCAAAAGAATATACCCCTTTTGCCGCCAATTTTTCCATGAACCAGTTTTCCAGTGCATTGCCTTGGTACAGCCCCATGTGCCAATACAGGAAAATCCATTTCATAATTGGTAATGGAACGATTGATTTTCGTGTATCGAGTAGGGTTTTGAAATCTAAATCATCCAGCATCTCTTCTATTTCCTTACCAGTGTATCCAGCAGCAATAAAGCAGGCAAGAATAGCCCCTGCACTTGTTCCCGCTACTCGTTGAAAGCGATATCCCTTTTCCTCCATTACTTGATATGCACCAACTAATGCAAAATTTTTCAAGCCTCCTCCAGAAAACACCCCATCTATTAACATGTTTACGCTCCTTTTTTCAAGTCGTTGTCTTACACTGTAATAAGAAAGAACGCAAATTAGAACTTAATTCGACAATGACTTTGTTGAGCAAATCGTATTAAAAGAAGTGAAAAGCCTTCCCTGCAAAAGTTGGGAAGGCTTCATTCATGTCTTCATTTGATGTATTGGGGCAACTTTTCGAGCTATAGGGGCAACTCTTCATGTTATAGGGGCAACTTTCCCCGTTATTGGGGCAACTAACCAATTATCTCCTAATTCCATCTTTGCTTAATATCAAGGAAACTGTTGCATGACGGTCCTGACATTGACAAATCGCTGAAATGATCGCCACACCGTCGGCACCAGCCTGCAGCGGTTCGTGTGCATTTTCAGGTGTGATTCCTCCAATAGCAACGATTGGGAAATCGGGAAGTAACCCTCGGGCTTGTCGCAAGAATGTTAGACCTGCTGGAGCCTTTGCATCAGATTTCGACCTTGTTTCATATATCGGACCAATCCCAACATAATCCGCATCACCTTTGATGGCACCTTCTAGCTCTTGTTGGGTATGTACGGAAACTCCCACGATTCGTCCCGTGAACTTTTCTCTTATTTCCGTAAGGGCGATGTCATCCTGCCCTACATGCACCCCATCTGCATGCAATTTTATCGCTAATTCCACATCGTCATTGATAATGAATGGTACCTTGTAAGATTTGCATATTTCCTGACATTGCCGAGCAAACCCTTCCAGTTCATCCCCTTTCAACGCCCCATCACCTTTTTCCCTCAACTGAAACATCGTTACTCCAGCCTCCAACGCATCCTTTAAAACAACCAAGGGATCTTCCACACAATTGGGTGTACCCATTATGAGGTATACTGCCAAATCTTTACGGTTCAATGATGGTCACCTCACAAATTGCTTTTAATTGCTTATAAGCGAAATGGTTGGTCGGTCCATGTCCATGGCCGATACCAAGAGGATTCTCGAGAGCCAGCTGGACAAATTTTTTCGCTTCGATCAAAGCTTCCTTCAAAGGAATTCCTTGTCCCAAAAATGCAGTCAATGCGGCAGAAAACGTACAGCCCGTTCCATGTGTATGCTTGGTGTTGATACGAGGGGTAACCATTTTGAAGCTAGTCCCATCGGCCATAAATACTGTATCTGTTGCCGTATCTCGTTCTTCTAGATGACCGCCCTTCATGACCACGCAATTGACACCCATTCCCAAAATCACTTTAGCTGCTCTTTGCATATCCGACTCCGATTGGATTGCCAAACCAGCCAGTACCTCGGCTTCTGGAATATTTGGGGTCAATACTGTTGCAAGTGGCAAAAGGTTAGTCTGTAAAGCTTCCACGGCTTGATTCTGTAAAAGATTTGCGCCTCCTTTGGCAATCATCACGGGATCGACGACAAGCTGTACATTTTTTTCTCGCAAATTATTTGCTACTTCTTCAATGATTTCTGTTGAAAAGAGCATGCCTGTTTTGACTGCTTGGATGGGCATATCCTTAAAGACAACATCTATTTGTTGTGCCACGAAATCGGGTGATGCTGGAAAGATCCCTTCTACACCCAGTGTGTTTTGAGCAGTCAGCGCTGTAATCGCAGACGTACCAAATACGCCAAGTTCCTGAAATGTTTTCAAATCGGCTTGTATACCGGCTCCGCCCCCACTATCCGAGCCTGCTATCGTCATGACAATGTTCATTTTCCTTCACCTTTGGAAAAGAGATGCAAAGCATTTAGTACTTCAGTCTGGAAAGAACCAAGAAGTTGTGCCTGAGACGATGCTTGCTCGGATATTTGTTTATAAGCTTGAAGGAGATTGCGTAAGTTTAGGAGGACCTCTCCATCCAAACTTAAAGCCGCCGTGCAAATTGCACTCAACAAACACCCAGTACCGGTTACCGCTGTCATTCGTTCATGCCCGCCAGTTATCCAAAATTCTTTGTTTCCATCGGTAATATAATCCGAAGCACCAGTCACAGCTACGATACAATTCCAATCCTTTGCTACTTGCTTGGCAACGTCCGCGATGTCCATGTCACCTTCTCCACTGTCTACTCCTTTTGACTGCCACGAAACACCTGCGATTGCAGCCAGTTCACCTGCATTACATCTGATTAAATTAAACCGAACTTGTTCCAGCAAATCCCTCACTGCCTGTTTGCGAAATGATGTAGCTCCTACGCCTACTGGATCCAAAACAACTGGTGTACCAAGTTCATTCGCTTTTTTACCAGCCAGAAGCATCGCTTCTTTCGTTCGTGTATTGATTGTGCCGATATTAATTAATAGGGCCGAGGAAATGGCAACCATTTCTTCTACTTCTGATATTTCATCCGCCATGACCGGTGACGCACCGATTGCTAGCAACCCATTCGCGGTAAAGTTCGCCACGACATAGTTTGTCATGCAGTGAACGAGAGGCTTTTTTTGACGTATTTGTTTAATAGGCATAGACTTTCACCTCGTTTTCCCAGTTCTCAAGTGTCCAAGGCATTTCCCAGAATTTCCACTCGTAATAGCAGCTCTTAGCAAAATGACCTTTCAGCACATTTCTCTTATTCGGATTTGCCTCTGCATATCGATTCATCATTTGCATTTGCTGCTCGATTTTTTCTTTGTAACCTGGTGCACTATATATGGCAATCCAATCTTCATAAGCTTTGACACCTGGTTTAGCGTCTTTATACTTCTCCCCGATTTCCTGATAGAGCCATGGACAAGGGAACATGGCGGCAAACGCTTCTGCCACATCCCCGTTATGAGCTGCATTGTACATATGCGATACGTAGTTGTAGGCAGCCGGAGCAGGTTCAAAGTGTGCTTCCATTTCCTCCGTAATACCGAGCTCTTTGAAAACAGTTCGGTGCAACTCAAGCTCGGCTTCATTGATGTAGCGAGCAGATTCTAAAAAGAATGCTATGTCTTCATTCGTTTCAGCCTTCGTGGCGGCAATCGCCAGCACTTTTGTGTAGTGCTTTAAATAATAGGCGTCCTGCATCATGTAATACGCAAATTTCTCAAGTGGCAATGTCCCGTCCACCAGTCCCATTACAAAGGGATGATCAAAACTGCCTTGCCAATAAAGATCCGTTTCTTTTCGTACTTCTTCACAAAATGTCATTACTAGTCCTCCTTCTTTGGATGGACGCAAGTGCAAAAAACGCCCTTTTGCGTATGACAAAAGAGCGTTTCTGATGAAACATTGCTCCCTACGTCAGTGTTAACTGTCAGGTTCCAAGGGTCAGGTTTTAACCTTCTCAACTAAAAAGTCCCCCCGCAATTAAAATATTGAATTAGAAACAAAAAAGCCCTCCATAATGGAGAGCTACAGTACAAAACAAAAGCGTTAAACCGCTATGTACTTTGCTCCCTACGTTCGTCTTAACGAACAGGTTCAAAGGGTCAGGTTTTAACCTTCTCAACGCCAATGCGTCCCCCCGCAACTATTTTAATTACTTACATACTAGCACACTATCAGGAAATCTCAAGAATCGTGGTGAGTAATTTCAGTTTCCATCATGAATGAAAAAACCCTTCAACTCCTTCAAAGAACTCATTTCATCATCGTTTACAATTTTTTTCTGAACGAAAAACACCATTTATCATAATCCATTCTGTCTTCATAGAACCTATGAGCATCGGTTCTTTGGATTCCCGATTCCAGCGCTACATATTCGGCACCATTTTCTTTTGCCCACTCATGTATGAACTCCAACAATGTTTCTCCATATCCAAGCGAACGTTTAGAGTCGTCCGTAACTAAATCATAAATATAAACGTGACGGCCGCTATAAAAATTTGTTCTCAAGCTCACGCCTGCCAAAGCTACGATTTGATTTTGAGCAAATAAGGCAAAAAGTCGATATCCGTCTTGTGTCATTTGTCCGAGCAAATCATGAAAAGACTCTATCGTCAAATCCAATCTTAACTGTTTCATTAGTGGAAATGCACGTTCGAATTGTTCTGGTTTGGTTAGTTCTAAGATTTTATAGGTTGAATCATCCATCGTCATTCCTCCGTCAAAATTAGTTTCCGTCACATGTCCCATGTAACTCAAAAGTCTTCATCTATTTAACAGCTTCTCCTGTTTTTAGTTTTTCCTTTATGATTTGAACAATCGTATGTACTGGGACGTTCTCCGTGTTGATGTAATCCCCAAAATCATGTTCTTTATATGCTTTCAGGCATTTCGATGTTTGTTGGAAACACCAATTTCCTTCTTCCTCCCCACGTTCCCTAAGTCTATTGAAAATAGTTTCCTGATTTGCTGTTAAACAAAAATGGGTTGTTTGTTCATCAATCTTCTTAAATCCATCAAATATGTAATTAAAATATTCTACTTTCCGAATAGTCATTGGAACAATTAAGTTCACTTTATACTGTGCGATTAAGTGCTCAGCAACGGTAACGGTTAATTTTTTCCAAAGCTCCAAATCCTGAAAATCTCCTGTTTTTGCTTCAAGAGCCATAACATCTACTGGGAGAATTTTGACTAACAAAGTACCTATTTGTTCCGGATCAAAAATCATACTATTTTCGATTTCTTTCTGTAGTTCATTGGAAACAGTGGTCTTCCCCACTCCAAATGCTCCATTTATCATGATAATCATTCGTCCACCAGTCCTTTTCCTTTAGTTTCATCCTTCTACAAGCATTAAATATTTCTTAAGTTGTTGATTGTATTCGACAAGTAGGTATCAACTGTTAATATCACAGGAATAAATTGCACACTTATTTTCAACAGCTCACCCCTTGGAATTTTAGTCGTACATAATTAATTATTGTTACATTTTACCATTCTTTCATTGTTGAATTAAATAACGAAAACAAAAAAACACCGCAAATGCGGTGCAATTAGTGAGTGATTATGGGTTGTCATGCTCAATTGGAGTAAGGGCTTTGGTTTCGTCCAGATAAATGAAAGCGTCGTAGCGACTTCCCATTTTTGAAGGTACATAATTCCCGTAAGCTTCGAACTCAGGATTATAAACCACGCCAATTGCCCGATGACCAATCCATTCATCAAACAGGTGGCGATTGTCATCATCAAAAATCAATAACTTATTAAATTCACCAGCTGCATGCATAGCGTATTCCCATGATTTTTTCATAGCTGGTGGCACGACCATCATTTCATATGGGTTTGCCCACTGGTCAGCTGCGATCACTGTTCCCTTGTATGTGCCAAACCCGACAGCGAAGACATTTTCTTTTCTGTTCTGTAGACGGAGAATCTGTCCCACGTTCACCATGCCAGCCGCTTCCATATCCGTTGCGGAAGCATCCCCGATATGAGTGTTGTGTTCCCAAATGATGATTTTTGCATTATTTCCATGATAATCCATGACTTCGTTTATCACTTCAACCATATGCTCATCACGGACATTCCAGGAGATGTCATCACTACGAACCATAGCCCGGTAATATTCTTCAGCGTTTTGTGCAACCATTGCATTGATTTTCAAGTTCAAATCGGCTTCCTGTACATCATTATAGTTATCTTCATGAACGCGTATAGACTTTAGTAGCTTAGTCACTTCATCGATACATGCTTCCGATATATTTACCGAAGACATGGCATACGTTTCAGGATGTCGATTAAAAGGTTCAAAGCACGCGAACGCTTTCCTTGCCAGCTCCAGATCCTCACTTTCCGGATCCGTCTTGCTTAAATAAGTGATTACTTCGTCCAATGATTCCCACAAACTGTAGACATCAATTCCGTAAAAACCTACGTTTTGGCCACCTCCACTTTTGGTATTGTGTCTCTTGAGCCATGTGATAAAGTCAGCAATTTCCTCATTAGCCCACATCCATGTTGGCCAACGGTTGAACGCCTTTAACACATCTTTTACATCTTCTTTTTCTTCTAAATACCCTTTAATATAACGATTAACTTGTTGGCTAGATGGCCAATCACCTTCAACAGCAATAACCGTGAATCCTTTTTCCTCAATCAACCTTTTTGACAGTTCAGCACGAATCGAATAAAACTCTGAAGTACCATGGCTTGCTTCTCCCAATAGAACGATTTTCGCTTCGCCGATTGCTTCTATAATAGGTGTAAGATCATCTTGTGTTTCAAAAGGAATAGCATATTTTTTAATGGATTGCTCTAGGGAATTCATTGAAACACTCCTTTTTCAGTTGAGTTTACGTCTTCTCTTCTGTTATCTATTATTGCTCATTAACTTACTATATCTATCATTCTAAATTCCCCTGTTTTCCAACCTTTATTCTTAAAAAATCATTTAATTGAAAAAAGGATATAAATGGCATGCAACAAATTCATGAAATGGGAAAAGATAAAAAATTGAATGGAGAATATATTTTAAGGGGCGGGTATAACATGGCCATGGAATGGTTTAACCGAGTAACTGCAGAGCTGCAAGATCATCTGAATTCGCTTTGCGATGAATACGATAAAGTCGGTCAAATGACGATTGATCAAAGTGCCAAACATCCGAGAATTGAATTTTTCGTCGAGACTGAAGATGATGACAGGGAGTTTTTCTGTACCCTCCTCTTTGATCCACATAACGAAGAATTTTACATTGAAACATTTGATTTCGAATATGAAATGCAAGCTCGGATTATTTTGCCAGATATTGAAGATGTTATTGACGCCGTCCACGAAAGCTTCCATTCTTTTATGAACGGAGATAGTGAAGCGTTTTACGTGGATGAAATAGATGATGAAGATGATTATGTATTGGAAGAAACTTATGTAACAGATGAAGATGAAGACGGTGAAGAGTATTATGTAGATGAAATTGTACATGATGATTATGATCCTGAAGAGGTCGGCGTTGATTGGGAATCTCCTGAAGTCACCGCATTTCATATAGAAGATGAAGTAGAAATCACCTATCAGTTTGGACTGGTTGGGGACACGGGTCACGGCGTCCTCAAAAGAGTCAACCGTTATTGGCTGGATGACGAGCTCCATAAAGACGAAAGCATCTTTACGTTTTCTAAAGAAGAGGCCAGCACAATGATTGCTATGATTGCGAGCCATATGGACTCGATGACTGAATATAAAGAGCTTTAACTTCACTAACAGGTATCTGGGATAATACTTCCGATACCTGTTTTTAATTTGCTCGTACAGATCCGCTCATTAGCCCGGTGTTGTTAACATCCCCTCTAATACTATTTTTAGAATTAACATTTACTTATCGACTAACTTTTTTGAATAAACTTCAGGGATGATTGAAAAAATAATTATGCCTAGTATCACAGCGAAAAATATATTTCTACTAATCCCTCCGAGTAATAGTAGTGATGTTAGAATTACTAAAAATAAGATTCTCCACCCAATAACAAATTTGTTCATTTTGACACACCCCCGAGTGTTGTTATTCCTTATTTAAAAAAATCATTTTTTATCTTATTTATCTATACTCACTGATTAGCTCGACTTAGAAATACTTTCCATATTAATTATTCAAAAGGTGAACAATATAGCCACAATAAAATTAGTAAGCCTAAGTTGATTACCCCAAATATAAAAGAGATAAATTTAAAAATAGCAATATGGTATCTTTCAGGGAAAAATTTCTCTGAAATGAACAGTAGGCCTCCTAGTAACATTTCAACAAATGAAAATGTGTTAATGCCTCCGGTAAAATCGTCATCCTCTTCGTATCTCTTAAAAGCAACATAAAAAGCATTTCCAACCAATAATACTAAAATGAATGAAATTATTAATAGAACATATATATTCAAAATAGAATGCATCTCCTAATGTAATCCAGATCTATGATGTAAGAATCAGTTAATGTTAAGAGTTTTATTTATCGTTATCTAAATCACTATCAAGAAAAGATTTTTCATTTTCTTTTATTCCATTCTCTTTTTCAAGAAATTGACCAATTACTGATCTGTTTATTCCGTTTCTTACTGCTATTTCAATAACGTTCATAAAAATAACTACGCCAACCAAAAAAAAGGCAATTGATATAACAATAGTCTGCATTTAAAGTCCCCCCATAATTAATCAATAATTACTAAATTTTACCACAAAAACAGAATTTTAGTTCAATCCATTTAATGGGATATCTATATACTTTATATATTTATTTGTTTCAACCTCTTGATAAACCCTTACAAATTTAACATCAAAAGTTGGATAAGGACTAAGTTCTTGTTCTGCTAAGTCTTTCATATCTATAAGTTCTATTTTTGTTAAACCATAATTTGTTTTCCCCAAAGTCATATGTGGTACAAAATCGTCCAGCTCAAAATACTGTTTAATTAATTCGTTGGAAGGAGAAATTTCTCGAACTATAGTTTTATGTAGTTTATATAATTCATGGGAATTTGCACTTAAATAAAGAATGTCTTCACCAAAGAACATTGGTTTATCAAGTGTAATTTGAAAGGGTTGAAAGTTATTACATACTTTTCTAACTCTACTTAGCCACTCTTCATCTGGGGTTAATCCACCTTGTGCTTTTAGAGTTATATGTGGTTCCACAAAATTTGTAATCAGATTATTTTTCCACTTATGCTGAAAATCTATTAGTTTCATTTTGTATTCATCTGAAGGTACAATCCCAATAAAATATTGCAATAATATCACTCCCTCTTTCAATGATCTTGAACTAAATGCAAATTAACTATAAGTTATTAGTCTTTTTATTGCCTCGACAACAATCTGGGGTTCATCGTTTTGGATATAATGAGCACTATTTTCATGTTGACGCCACCAAAGGAATGTCCTACCAAAATGTCGTTTAGTTGAAAATTGATTGTACTGTGATAGCAACTTCTTTAGGCTTAACGTCAATGTATGATAATTTTTCTATTTCAACCCATACTGGCAAATATGTACCTCTATCTCGATTATTATCAGTGTATTCTTCTCCTTGTCCAGTACCAAAAATCCCATCGAGTATTTCAGCTAAGAAAAAGTATTGTGTACCGTTACAGTCCACCTTTGCAATGCACTTACTAACGTTTACTATTACACCTAACTCCTCAAAGGCCACTCTTTTTGCAGCTGTTTCAGGATGTTCACCTTCTTCAATTCCGCCTCCAGGAAAAACATAGTAAATTGAACCGTTCCTAATTCGTTTAATCAGACCAACCTTATTATTTTCTACAAGAATAACCGAAGCTCTGTCTCTCAAAATTATCCTCCCTATTTCTACATCCATTAAATTAAAAGAGCTCTCTTTTGAGCTCAATATTTACCTCAAGGTCTTTAGTGTGAAAAGTGTATTCCCTTTAAAAACTAGATTCCCATTTAATTTTGAAATACTAGGTCTGCTTGCTTCTTTGGAGATTCTGTATCCAAATAATACTCTTCTGCTTTCCAGTATCTATTTCTAAATTTCTCGATATTACTTTGTGTCACATCACTTTCACGGTTATATCTTATTTCTCTCGGACAATCCAAATAAACTAAATAATCGTAGAAACTTCGCCACTCATTTCGTTGTAGAAATACTCCTTCAACGATAATTAGACAAGTTTCAGGTAATCTAACTACTTGTATATTGTGTGTATCAGATTGATTATCATAGGTTAGCAAGTTTAGTTCTTCAGACGTTTTTAGTTTGTTGAACAAATTCTCTTTTAACCACTCGGTATCCCATTGTAAATGGTAGTACTCATACCACTCTTCATAATCGGTATCGTAACGCCTTTTTTTCTCCACAATGTAGTCATCTATATGGAAAATGCAGACTGGGATATTTTTTTCTTGAAGATAGTGTTGAACTTTTTTTACAAAGGTTGTTTTCCCAGAACGGCTTAAACCGTCTATTCCAAGAACGACTCTTTTACCTTTTTCAACGGGTGGAATTTCATTTAATAGAGTAAGTATGTAATCTTCCATGCTAGTCCCCCCTAATTCAAGTTTTCAATTTAGGTTAATCCATATTTCACAAACCTTCCTCGTTGGTTCAACAAAGAATTATTTGCCTGTTTTGAATGCAGTTTCACTGATAATTAAACTAAGTTGCAATCGGTCTAACCATTTTTCGGTATCACTAATAATCCTAGAGATTCCATTCGTTTCTTCGTGATATTCTAAGCCTTCCACAGAACGATAGTCTACATCTAATTTTGCGATTCGAAGTGCGATCATTGCCCATTCTGCATCTGTCATCTTTTCTTTCGAATTTCTGTTAATATATTCAGCACTTTCCTGGGTAAAAGAACAAGAACCAGCAGTTATATCAACTTCTATCCCTAACTCTAAAGAACAGATTTTGTTTGTAATCTTCTCTGTTTCAATCCATTCTACAGGGTGTGTTTTCATTGCTCTTTCAGTACGACCTAAAATTAAATAATCGTGATTTGGAATGTCTAATACTATGTTTTTTAATTCATCTAAATGGTTCTTTCCCCAAGTTAATATTCGGTCAAAGTCACAGTAATGGTAATATTCACTTTGACCCAATAGCCCAAACTTTAATGCTTCTCTACGTGCCTTGGCTGCACCTTCTTTGGGTATAATTTTCACATTAAACTTGCTTCTTTCCATTTCTTTAATTAATTCAATCGACGATTCATCACTAATCGTAATAAAAAGCTCAGAATAAATACCTTCAAATTCTTTTTGTAACTCATTAAATTGCTTAATATTTCTTCCATTTGGATCGTGAGTAACTGTCAAGAGAGCTATTTTGGACACGCTTTTCACCTCGATTATGTAAGTCTTACTATATCAATTCTCTTAAACTACCTGTTTTCCTTTTTAAACTAATTTTATTCATCGCTCTTATACAGACGTGCTATAAATCCTAAATAGCTAGAAACTTTTTACAATTCCTTAATACTCAAGAAATATTGCATCGCTATACTATATAAAAGTACACAAATAGAACGCAATGTTAAGGGAGATTAAATGAAGATTAACCAGATAAGTACGATGTTTAAATATTTACGATATTTACATAGTAACCATAATTTTGTTATTCAAGAATTTAAAAAAAGTGAAGAGTTTAAGGGACTTATTAGTAAGCAAAAGATAACAACTGTATTTCAGCCGATTTTATCTCTTGTGGAAAATGAAACCATTGGATATGAAATACTGAATCGTCCTGAGATCACATCCTTGTTTCCATCAACAGAAAAATTTTATGATTATGTGGGTCAAAGTGATAACGTCTTTATGGTCGAAGCCTTTTTGCGCAATCTATCACTTGAGAGATATTCGGAGCAGTTAGAGCATTCGCAAGAGTATAAAAATCGGTTGGTTTTTCTTAATATTCAACCACAAGTACTAACAGATTCGGCGTATCGAAGTGGAAAAACGTTGGAGCTATTAGATAAATTTAATCTTTCTCCTAGCCAAGTTGTATTAGAAATGACGGAAAAAGAAGCTGTGATTGATTATAATCGATTTGAAAAAATAATAGAGAATTATCGTCTACAGGGATTTAGAGTTGCCGTGGATGATGCTGGAACCGGTTATAATAGTCTCAAAACGCTTGCATATTTAAAACCTGAATTCATCAAGATTGATAAATCGCTGATCCGTAATATTAACATTCAACCAGCTCAACAACAGTTAGTCGAACTTCTGGTCGAGTTTGCACTGCAATCCAAAACCGACGTTATTGCAGAAGGCATTGAAACATTGTCAGAATTGGAGTTTATTCAAAAACTTGGCGTTCATTTTGGACAAGGTTATGCATTAGGAAAACCGAATCCTCTATTAAAAAATGGAATAGTACCCTTAACTCAATCACCGATTGTCACACCTGCAAATTTATATCGAGCTAAATGAAATTCTAAATAAGTACAGATTAGAAGAAACATGCGCATGTATTTCCTTTTTTGAATTCAACATAAACACCCCTCACATCATTTTTAATTAGATTTTGTGAAGGGTTGTTTTTATACAAAAATTAACCTAATATATTCCTTTATATAAACTAAAAGAACTATTATAGTATAGATAATATGTTTCACGTTTTTACCAATTGAACTTAAAAGTATTAATTATCTTCTTTAGTTTAAGTACAACTCTTACCACAATGTTCAAGTGAATAAGAAATTACGACAAAATTACTAATCATGGGGGTTTATATGATTGCTTATATCGGAGATATTGCTAAAGAAATACCTAAGGTACCTTTTGGAACGCCTTGTCACCAGGTGGACCAAATTTTTCATAACGATTTAAGTCTGCAAGGCATTGTTATCACTGAGCAAAATTCAGCTACAGCCTTAATTACTAGAACTAATTTTTATCAAAAAATGGGTACACAATATGGTTATAACCTTTACATTAAGAAGCCTATTGAAATATTAGCCAATAATAATCCATTGATTGTGAACTTTTTCACTTCCATTGTTGATGTCAGTAAGTTAGCGATGGATAGATCCGAAGAAGAAATATATGATGACGTAATTATACAATTAGACGATATAATCGTCGGTGTAGTGAGTATTAAAAGCCTTTTAATGAAAGTTTCTGACATACAAGTTGAGTTTGCTAGTTATTTAAATCCCCTGACTAGGCTGCCAGGAAACATTATTATTAATCAAAATCTAAACAAAGTTTTGGAGCATAAAAAAGAGTTTAGTCTCTTATATATAGATTTAGACCGTTTCAAAGCTTATAACGATTATTATGGCTTTAAAAAAGGAGACGAAATTCTTCAGATAACTGCAGATCTATTAACTAACTCACTTGATAATGAAGAAAGTTTTTTAGGTCATATCGGAGGCGACGATTTTATTGTTCTCTTTAACCATTACTACTATGAAGATTACTGTGACAGAGTAATCAATGCATTTGATGAGCAAATCAAAAAGTTTTATACCAATGAGCATCTAAAAGAAAATTTTATCTATACCACAAATCGTGAGTATCAAATGGAAAAGATTCCGTTAGTTTCTATATCGATTGCCGTCGTTACAAACGAGCATGAAGAATTTACCTGTGTTGAAGATATTGTCTCGGAGGCTACTCGATTAAAAAAAATATGCAAAATGAAAAGTGAAAGCTGTTTCTACGTCAAACCAGTATTAGTCTAAGAAATTAGAATCCATGCAAAAAGGAAAGACACCGCCAAATTGGCGGTGTCTTTCCTTTTTGCAATTTTATTGACGCTTTTTATTTCTTGATAATGGCGACGAAATCGCTACCGACTTGGCCTGTTTGCTCCTAGCCCACCAGCGAAAGGTGCAAAGAACCTCTTCTCTGCGAAAAAGAGGACGAATGGAATCCCAACCGTGCCCTTTTACTTGCTGACGATACATGAGCCAAAGTGGTGCGGAAGCCTTTTGATTTTTATTTATTATTTTTCAACAGATTCAAGTTTGTCGAGCATGCGATATAAAACTACAGCTGTTTCCGCTCTTGTCGTTTGCTTTTTAGGATCGAACGCTCCGTTTGATCGACCATTGATTAAACCCAGTTTACTTGCATTGCTTACTGCCTCTTTCGCATACATACTGATTTTCGAGTCATCCTTGAATTTGTCTTTTTGAGGCAAATTCGTCGTCAGTTCTGGATTTGAATAGTCAATAGCACGCATCATCATGGCCGCCATTTGCTCACGTGTGATATCTGCGTCTGGATCGAATGAGCCGTCGTCCTTACCGTTTACGATACCCATGCGATGAGCCGCTTCAATTTGTTGGGCTGCCCATTTTTTTGAAGCTGGGACATCTTTGAATGTTCCCTTATAGTCTTCCAAAGGCACTTGCAGTGCTCTTACAAGAAGGACAGCGAATTCAGCACGTGTCAATTTTTGTTCCGGTGCAAATAATTCAGCTGTTTTTCCTTCTGTTATAAAGCGTGAAGCTATGGAGTCAATTTCTTTATTAGCCCAGTGCTTGGCAGTATCTTTGAATGCGACATTTGCAGACATGACCGTGAACATGGATGGATTCTTGGTTGAAACGGTCCAATAGCCATTCTTCTCTTTTCCGCCAGCATAAACCCACGCGTTCGCTCCATTGTCGTAATAGACTGCTGTCGTTCGATGTTTATTAATAATTTGAGCTAACTTCAGTTTCAGTTCGACTGGATACTCAAGTGAGTCAATCTCTTTATCTCCTGCCATTAAAGCGATGTCCACAATATCAGTGTAACGCTTGCCAGTTGGAAGACCGGCTTCTTTTTCAGCCTTAACAGTTGAAATAATCGAGATGCTGTCTTGATTCTGCTGCAATTGTTTCGCAGCTTTAACTGGCAACACAACTTCATGACCGTTCTTCGTCAAGAAACGTAGGGGTTTGTCCGCAATGATTGCATTGGATATTACTTGTTTTGGAATGACCCATTTCGCGCTATCGGAAGTTGGCATTTGGTCAAAAGTCCAAGAATCATTCGTTTTTGTTAGTTGACCTTCGTTTACGTTAAAGATTTGTTCACCTGTAACTGGTGGTATAGGCGCAGGTGGAATTTCGTTTCCACCGTTGTTACTTTCTTGGTTACCTGTTGTGAACACGGAAACATCAGAGCGCATTTCTCCGCCAAATGAATCCTTCACTTGAACATACCAGCCATGTTTAGTCGAACGTTCGAGATTATTCCAATTTACTTCCGCAATCGAACCATCCGTGATGTTTTTAACTTCACCAATTCGTTCAGTCGTGAATACTTCTGCCTTGAACATATCTGTAGCAACAACTTTTTCTTTCGGCGTCAAGTCCGTTTCAATCGTGAATTCATCTTTTCCAGGATAATCTACTGGATTGTAGTAGTTATACTGATCCAAATAAGGCGAGTATGTCTGCATCTGGATGGTGTTTTCAACCGGATTTACTTTCATAAGACGCAGGAAGCCTTGTCCGCCTTCAGGTCCTCCCTGATAATCGGCTAACATTTGATACACTTTCCGATCGGCTGTACCGTCCTTATCATCATCGAGTTCGTCAACCAGTGTTTCAGCGTCATGGTAATGGCCTGACAATACCGCAATTACGTTTTCGTTCGTCTTGACGACATCGTTGAATATTTTTTCACCGATTGGGCTTCTGTTGCCGGATACCAATAAATATTCATGGAAGGAAAGAATGGCTTTCTTTTCAGGATACTTGGCTAGGACTTCATTCATCCATGCAATGTCCTCTTCATTCACTCCCCAGCCCATGTACATCATGATGAAATCATTGCCATTAGAACTGATCAGATCGTAATGGCCACGATTGTCTTTATAGGATTCCCCATAATAATCCTTGTCCATAAATCTTTGTTCCCCGAAGTATTTACTGTATTCATTATAGTCCCCTGTTTTGTGACCGACATCATGATTTCCTGCCAATACACCGTAAGGAATGTCTGCATTGTCAAGCGTGCCCATGAATGTATCCGCACGCTCCCACTGAATTGGCTGGTCAGCTTCATCGACCAAATCGCCTGTATGGAAAACGTATTTTAAGTTCAGGTTTTGTTTCGCTTCAGCCATCCATTTCGTCATTCTTTCGAAGATATGTGGGTAACTTTCGGAATAATATTGTGTATCCGACATCCAGATGAACGAATAATCGAAATCCGTTGTGGACGCAATTTCATCCTGTACCATCACTTGTACTTTTCCGTCCTTGACAAACTCTTTCACGTTGACGGATCCATGTAAAGTGAAGTTCTTGTCGTCTTTTGCAACTTTCCATTCCTGCAGTTCCCATAAAGCATTTACATGATTCCAAACGTACATTGATACTTTACGGCCGATCAGTGATTTCCCTTCCCAGTTCAGGACGATTTCGTCATTTTTATCAAGCTCTTCCCCTACAGTAACTTCAAATCGGTGATACGGGAATTTATCCAGTGAAGTAGTTTCAATGTACTCTCCGTCCACTTTGGCCATTTTATCTTTTGCCGTGACAACGGATTCACCTGCTGGAATCAGCTCTTTAGGCGGTTCCCGGTCTGCACTGTTTTCAAATACTTTGATTTCCTCTGCATCCGCTTCAAACTTGTGTCCCTTATAGAATGAAACATTCAGCTCATCCTTTGTAGGGTCCGTCACTTTCACTTGCAGTTTCGTCTCGTTCGGGTTGACGTTTTCCGTACCGTCTATCGGAGAAATGATTTCCGGCATGTATGGTTTTTCTTCCAATACGGTAAAGTGAATATCTTTTTGTACTTCATTCATGGCAACATCTTTTGCCGTGAATGAAACTGTATGTTCGCCTTGTGACAATTTTGCGGATGACGTCTCAAAAGGCATTGTGATTTCTTCCCCATCCAGCAACGCAGTCACGCTTTCAACTGCAGAGTACTTATCCTCAACCTCCGCCTGAATCGTAAAGGCACCTTTGTATTCCTTTCCTTCTTCTATCGAAGGGGTAATGATTGGTGCACTGTTATCGATAATAACTTCAGCTTTTGTATTTTCTGCATCCTGCGCTTCGACCGTATGCGTTCCTTCAGTTTCTCCAGTTGTGTCCCAAGCGTAGGCCTTTGCACTAAATTTCTCATCCGGCAGATGGAAGCTGAAATCGATTACCGGCTTGGCACTCGCACCGTCTCCGACCGATAGCTCTTTTTCGATATCTTTGTATTGAGGATCGTAAAGAGTGGTACCATCCGCTAAAACTAATCGTACATTTTTGACATAGAAGTCATCGCGATTTTCTTCTGAATTTGTATCGAAAGGAGACACTTTTGTACCTGCACGTATCGATATTTTGGTATCGAGTCCTTGCGTAAAGTGATCAGGATCCACCGGTATGGTCAAGGTTGTATAAGTGTTAATTGTGTCATCGAAAATGTGGAGCGTTTCATCACCAATCGTGACCCCGTTTTTAAAGTATAGATTGACATTTTTCGCATCAAAGGCGAAGTAAGCCTGTGTTGGTAGCGCAGGTTTGGTTTCGCCCGTGACATCCTTTTGATTAATTAATAGTTTTGAATCCTTGCCATACGTTTTCAGCAAAACCGTTTTACTTAAATAAGAGCCATCTTCCACGTTCAATCCTGTTACAATCGAATCGTCGTTTAATATTTCGATTTTCTTAACATCCGAAGCCACCTCATTTGTGCCATCTGATACCTGAACGTAATAACTTAAGTTCTCCTTCCCAAGTAACTCTGGTGAAGCAACCGTATGAGAATAAACAGTAGAATCGTAGGTTTTGGTTAAATCGACCATACGATATTCGTCGGTTTCATTTGTTCTATAGAAAAGACGCACCGTTTTGACCATGGACTCATCCGTTACATCGAATGAAAGTTCAAGATTTTCGTGTCCCGACGTCGGGATAGCTTCAGTCAAATCGCTGATTGAAGGCGCTGTTTTGTCCTCAGTAAAAGTAACCCTGGCTTTTGGTATCTGGATTGGTGATAGGCTCCCTGGTGTCGCATTTTCCAAGCTGTGGCTGTATTTTTTCATGACAGTGGATTTGCCATCTGAAGGATACGTGTATAAAATGCCTTTGTTCGCAGCCACGTCATCTACATCCGGCTGGTCGTAATAATAGGCAGATGAAATATCAATGCCTGTATTTGTTGCGATGGCTAAACCGCGATGACTCGAGTTGGCCATTCCTCCAGATTGGATTTCCGCGATGTCTACATTTTCAATCAAGTTCACATTGTAAATTTGGTTGAAATCTGCCACAGTCTTTTCTTGATTGCTCGCATTTTTAATCCAGTAGACGATGGTTTTGCCACTAGGCAGGATAATATCCTCTTTATCCGCTTTCCATATTAAGTCCGCTTCCGGACCTTCCGCTGGATAACGATAGCGAATCTTGTAATCTTTCAAGTTAATGGCTTCTGCCGAATTGTTATACACTTCGATAAACTCATAGCCATCCAGTGATCCGACATTCGTCGAGTCTGGAACGAGCTCTGTCACAAGAAGTGCAGGAACATTTTGTGGGTTAACGTCCATACCTTCAATCAACACTTGATAATCTTCTGTCCTGGATGTATTTTGCCCATCAAATGCTTCAATGCGGTAGGTTACTTTGTTCGTCAATATTTCCGATTGGTCGATTTGGGTTTCAAACGTATTTTCTTCAGATGAACCGACCATATCCTTATGAAGCCAACTGCCATTATCCGTCAGTTTGTAAAATAGTTTTACGTTTTCGAGTTTTGTTTCATCCGTAACCACTGCTTTGATGTTAACTGGTTCACCAACCGCCACTTTGTCGATCGCTTGATGTGCAATGACAGGTGCTGCTTTATCCTCGACTATTGGGTCTGCAGGGGCTTGTCCCGTGATCAATCTACCTGGTGTCGGTGCTTCTGAAGACGTAAGAATGTCCATCGTTTTTCCGTCTTCCCCGGCTTTGTATTGAATGCCTTTATTCAGGCCGACATCAGCTTTCACATATTTTGCTGAAGTGAAAATATTATTGGACGTATCCGCAACCGATATCGTTCGCTCATCAGAGTTTGCCATTCCATCCGACTCGATGTAGGTAAACTGACTTTCCGATAACTGCGTATTGAATTCAGTATTGAAATCTGCAAGAGTCAGATTCGTATTTGCTTTATTTTTGACCCACACGACGAGTGTCTCGCCTGGGGCAATCGCTTTGTCTTCATTAAATGTCCAATCTACCATTTTCCCATCTGGATATCCGTAGACTAACTTGTAATTCTTTAAATCAATTGATTGGGTGCTATTGTTATATAGTTCGATAAACTCAAACGCATCCGTTGACGTATCAGCTACATTATTGCTGTTAGGCAACAGTTCCGTAATGAGGATTGGAGAGAATGCTGCTGCCTCGACATGTGTTTGGCTTTTCTGCAATAACTCGGTTGGTGAAGGAATTACCGTGGAAAATGTTAAACTACTCATCAACGCAATTGGCACCAAAAATTTCTTGTTCATCTAGCAAAATTCCTCCCAAGTAAATATATTCCATCATCAGTTTACGGGAGAATTGTATGCGTATTATGAAGCAGAAGTAAAAGCTATGTAAATAAAAGGATTTTTATAGATAGAAAGTAAAAAGAGGAGATAAAGGAGGGACATTCGAGGATATAAAACTTCCAGGAGATTTTTAAAGTTATAGACATTAGTTCTCTTTTATATGGTATGGATATATTTCTTTAAAACGGTTGTGGAGGACATGACGGAAAGCATTGCGCCGTAGTTGACGAAAAATGATACTTCATCACCCACCAGGACTCAATTAAATTCTTAATTTAATTCCCCATCTTAATAGAGATAACCTAGAAAATCTATATCGCCTTCAGTCCATTCATTCATACCAATTTTCTTAATCATCAATTCACTAATTTCTTCATAGCCTATTCCCAGCATAGTTTGATTTCTATCATCGATTTTCAACCATTTACATTTGTTCTTAACAGATTTGTAGCCGTTCTTTAAATACAATGTTTGATTGTCGGCAAATAAAATTATAAAATCAATCTCCTTCCCTACACAGTACTTATCGATTTCTAATAGTAAAAGTGAAGCTATTCCTTTTGCACGGGATTCCTGTGAAACACATAAATCAATTATCCCAAGCACTTTTATAAGTTTTCCATTAAGGTTCATAACTCGGTAATCTAACCCAACCTGTGCAAGTAGGTGTTTATCCTCGTTAAAGGCTAAGAATCTAAAATGAGGCACTTGTTTAAAATAAATTCTATTGTTTGGATAAATACCCTCAAAACTCTCAGTCAATAACTCTTGAATCTTCTCAGTTATTTCGTTATCAATTTCGCACTCTATGACCTTTTCTATCTTCAAGTTTTCTTCATTTTTCATCATAAATTAACAATCCTTTCTTGAACTATCCTTCTTTTAGATATTTTCTCAATCCAAATTGTTTTGCCTTCCAAACTATTTTCAAATAATTTAATTTGCCGCACTCGTTGGTTTGATTACTATTAAACTGAAAAATAATAAAAACAATTTGACTCTTTTATAAAACCAATTTTTTCGTAAAGACTTTGTGCTGTTATGTTTTCCTTACCTGTCTCAAGCGAAACTCCTTTTGCACCTGTTTCCTCTGCAAAATGTATGGCCTTCTTTATTAAATTCTCAGCAAATCCCTTTTTACGAGCATTTTCTTTCACATATAAATCATTTAACACCCATGACCGCTGCATACTAACTGATGAAAATGTTGGATATAGCTGAACAAAACCAACAGGATTATTCTCATCAAATGCTATAAAAACTACTGACTCTTCGTTAATCAACCTTTCTCTCAAAAACTTTCTTGCACCTTCCAGATTAGACGTTTGTTCATAGAACAATCTGTATAAATCAAATAGTTCTGTTAGCGACTCAAGCTCGTTTAATGTTGCTTTTTGAATTCTCATTTATGTCTACCTCCATTATCGTTCAACGATTTTGATGTAAAACACCCGTTAGCAAAACTATAACTATTTCTTTAATGGCATATATAAAGAAGGATTTAATTCTGTACTTTCAATTACAATAGCAGTTAATCCATCATTTGATTTCGTTTCGTGCCACTCATCTTTCTCCCAAAATACAGCATCTCCAGATTGGACTTTAAAGTATTCTTCTTTATCGTTACGAACAGTACCTTCTCCGGATAAGATTAACAAGAGTTGAGGAACTACCGCTTGGTGATAGCCTACAATACCATTCTTGTCTAAATGCATACAACCAATGTTAGTTGTCTTATCAGTTTGAATAATACGAGACATAATAAAATCTGAGTTGAATTTTGAAATCTGCTTACCACTTTCTTTATTAAATTGATAAAACTCCATTATGTACCTCCGATGACTTCGAAATATTTTACTTTTTGTAACTTTTCATATCGCCTATTATTAAATATTCAAATCCTTTTTTAAATAATAATGAGTGAATTCTCTGCCCACATTATCAATACTTCCGAATACTTGATAACCGTTTTTTTTATAGAAATCTAACGCCTGAAAACTTAATGTATCTACCTTGATGAAATCGCATTTTTTCTCTAATGCGATTTGCTCGACTTCCATCAATAGCTTGGAGCCATACCCGAATTTCCGAGTTTCTTCATCAACTATTAAAGTGTGGATTTCTAACCAATTCCAGCACACTTCACCTAATAAACCACCACGAACAAGACCATTTTCATCCTTAAGAAATAAATTGATTTGTTCGTACCGCCCTCTTAAATCCTCTGGAAAATGAGCCAAGTTATATTTATATAGCTCATTATTAATGTGATTTTTGTCGTCATTATTTAATTCTCTTGTGATTTGAAAACTCATTATTTATTACTCCCTTCAATTTATTAGGACTCATTATCGTAAAATGATTCTCTAACACTTACAAATCATTAAATGATTTCCATCAGGATCTTTAAAATTGAAATAGTGATTATGTTCGATATCACTTGTTAACTCAACTTGATTTTTCTTCATGTATTGAAAAGCTTCTTCTATATTTTCTGTATTGAGATGAAATACAGGGTTTTTAAAAATATTTTCTTCAGAGAAAATTTTGCTATCTAATACAATCCCCGTACCATTCATAGGTATTACATAAATATGACCGAACTGAATTTCTCCATCTGCTGGTACACCTAATATGTCACAATACCAATCTCGAGCTTGTTCTATGTTACTTACTGGAATAAAGACCGTTCCGATTTGATTTAGAATAGGACTATTCAATGTAACACCTCCATATTTAATTTCAAATTAACTTCGGTGGTTTCCGATGTTTAGTAGCTTGTTCAAAAGCATAAGCGAGTTTGATTAGTATCCCTTCACTAAAAGCAGCACCAGCAAAAGTAATACCAAATGGCTTACCACTTTCCATGTATCCAGCAGGAATAGCAATAGACGGATACCCAGCTTTTGCACATATTGTGGAACCAATATAAGAAGGGAAAATGATCGCATCAAGATTATATTTTTTCAAAGTAAAATCAATACCCATGTCCTGCGAAAAATACAGATCTTCCAATTTCGCATTCAAATATTCAGGATTTCTTAACGTGTTGGGCAAGGTCTCTCGATATTCCAACTTACCCTGACCATATTTTAATGCCCTCTGTTCATGCTGTTTATTGAATTGAATTAGTTCTGTGAAAGAATGAACTGGAACATAGGATGGTAACTGAGATAAATAATTTCCTAAACTATGTTTTAGTTCATAGATAGATACTTCCCAACTCCATTCCCGATGGTAGGAAGGAATTTCGATATCCTCGATGACTTCTGCGCCTTCGCCACGTAAGGTTTGAAGTACATTGATAAACAGAGTTTTATCATATTCTCCTGATTGAAGGTAATCGTCAGAAGCATTATTGAATACGCCGATTCTGGCACCTCTTAATCCATTGGAATCCAAATAGATCGTATAATCCTGGAGTGAAATACCTTCACTTTTATATGTAGCTGGATCGCCTTTATCGAAACCTGTTAAGGAACCTAATAAGATAGCAGCGTCAGTAACCGTTCTTGCAAAAGGTCCGGCTGTATCCTGTGAATATGTAAATGGAATAATCCCTGTGCGACTGATTAAACCTACTGTTGGTTTAATTCCAACAACAGAGTTTTGAATTGCAGGACTCAGAATGGAACCATCTGTTTCAGTGCCTACAGACAATACGGTGAAATTTGCAGCAACGGCAACGGCTGATCCTGAACTTGATCCACCGACAAAAAGGTTCTCATCTCCATATGGATTTAATACTTGTCCGCCTCTGGAGCTATAGCCTGCCCACATTTCATTCGACATTCCATTAGCCAGTTCTGTCATATTTGCCTTACCTAGGATGACTGCACCTGCTTCACGGAGTTTTTGAACAAGGAACGCGTCTTCCATTGCAATATTATTTTCTAGTGAAAGTGTTCCTGCACTGGTATGCATGGAATCACTTGTTTCAATATTGTCTTTAAGAAAAACTGGGATACCATGTAAAGGCCCCCTCGTTCCTTTTGTTTTTCTTTCATAGTCCATTGCTTCTGCAATAAATATTGCATCCGGATTTATTTCAAGGACAGAATTTATTTTTGGACCGTCCTGGTCATACTTGGCTATTCTTTGAAGTTAATACATAACCATCTCTTTTGAGGTTATTTCACCGTTTTCTAAAGCGACCTGTATCTCATTGATTGTTAATTCTTCTTTAAAAAAATCATTAAACTTAATTTCCATGTAGTTCTCCTTTTTCAAAACCTTTTAGATTTAAAAGGCGATCCATAATTTAATTATTGATTACCACTGTTGTTTTTTTGACAGATGAAAGCTTGATTAACCCCAACAATAAAAACAACATACTTACTGCCCATAAAACTCCCGCAATTCCTAGAAGCAGAGAGATTTCTTCGGATGCCATTGGATGATTTATATCAAAAGTAATCGCCTTTAATGCTTGGCTTACGGCCGAACTAAAAAATATAAAAAAACCAAGTACCAATGCATACGCCGCTCTGAATGGTTTTCGTTCTTTTGAGAATAACAATCTCAATACCACAATAAACGCAATACCCATTACGATTGAAAACCCAGCGACTAACATACCCATTGTTTCCTGTTCCATTGGCATATCTCCCCACTCCCAAAAGATCAAATTTTCACTTTATTTATTTTAACATAATTTTACAGAAAAATTGGTTGATTTTCAATAAACAAAGGGAGTTCAATTCATTTGCGAATTGAACTCCCTTTTTCTTATTTTGTGTGTTTACGTGACCAGATCACAACTGGAATGAGCAGTAATGAGAGGAAGCCTCCAACAAGTGACAGAGTGGAGTAACTAGTTAGAGCCACAAACATTCCGGAAAAGCCTCCTCCGGTTGCCCCTGCTAATGCTACCAAAACATCCACTTTCCCTTGAGTCTTTGCGCGTGCGGTTGGGTGAGTTGAATCCACGATTAACGCTGTGCCACAAATCAATCCAAAGTTCCAACCAAGACCTAGGAGAACTAGTGCAATGATAAGTACTAGCATGGAATCGGCGGGTGCAACAGCCGCTACAATTGCTGCAGCCAGTAATGTGGCACCAGCAGCGATGGTCATGACCATTCTTCCAAACTTGTCAACGAGAACTCCGGTCACCAAGGAAGGCAGATACATGGCCGCAACATGAAGGCCTATGACCATTCCGACTTCATCCAATCCATGTCCATGATGCCTCATATGTACGGTAGTCATGGTCATAATGGAAACCATAACCATTTGGGTTATGACCATGACTGTTGCTCCAAGAACGATTCCTCGATTGTTGTTTGTTAATGTGTGGGAAGTCGTATCAACTAGATTACTCTCGTTCTTTATCTGCGCATCTGCAATAGCATTTGCTACGACGAGCGGATCAGGACGAAGGTAAACTAAAAGTACCAGACCTGCAACAATATAAGTTGCGGCTGCTAAAATGAACGGACCCGACAGTGCAGGGACACCAAGTGACGTAGCAAACTTGCCCATGACACCGACCAAGTTCGGACCCGCAACTGCACCGAGTGTTGTGGAAACCATGGCAATGCTGATTGCAGTTCCCCTCTGTTTGGAAGTTGCCAGGTCAGTACCCGCATAACGTGCCTGTAGATTTGTAGCAGTGCCGAAACCGTAGATCAGCAAGGAAGCAAAAAGCAGATAGATGTTATTAGTTAATGCTGCAATCACCACACCAATTGCCCCAATACCACCTGCAAGGAATCCAGTCGCGAGTCCAAAACTGCGCCCGTAGCGTTGAGAAAGTCTCCCTACCACCAGTGCAGCCCCAGCAGAACCTAGTGTAAACAATGCGACAGGAACTCCTGCAAAACTATCTGTTCCTAGCATATCCTGTGCAAGGAGTGCTCCTACTGTTATTCCTGCAGCTAGACCTGCCCCTCCGAATATTTGCGAAATGACTACAATCCATAAAGTCCTTCGATATAGCTGTTGTTGTTTTTCCGGAGAATCTACATAACTCTTTATCCAATCAGATTGATTGTTGTTGACTCCTGAATCATCAGGTTTTGGCGACATGGGTTTGTCCTCTTTTCTTAAGATACATCTCTATGAAGTTACTGAATCTTGTATTGTTTATCAAAATAATTATATGCTCTAGATTTCAGAAAAGAAATTCATTATTCCCAACAGCAGCTAAATAGATGGCTCCATCTAGTTTTCGTATATAATTTAATGCATCAAGTACCTGTTGGTAAGGAGCTAGTTATAATGGAAATAAGAAATGCTAAATTATCGGATGAACCTACAATCGCTGATTGGTTACAAAATGATACAGATTGTTTTTATGCAACAGGTGAAGACGTCTATTCTGCGGATATGTATCGTAGCTGGCATGAAGCTCCTGACCAATTTGGCTACATTTTTATGAAGGAAAACCATGCTGTAGCTTATGGAGAAATTTGGGTAGACGTTGAAGAGCAGGACTTGGAACTGGCTCACTTGATTGTCCACCCTTCCTATCGCAACAAAGGAATCGGAAAACAACTTGTGCGAATGCTTCAGAAGGAATGTCTAGCCTATGATTACCCATGGGTTTTTTTAAGAATCGAGCCTGAAAATAGCCGTGCAAAAAAATGCTACACAGGCGCAGGATTTATAGAAGATTTGAGTCTACGTACAACATTCAATTCAAGATGGGTTTGGATGAAAGCTAAAAACGGAGAAGCATAAGGAAAAGCAGTTAGGAAAGTATCTCCTAACTGCTTTTTTGTGGTTAATTTCAAAACCACAGTAAATACGGTGTGATTTATGATGGCACGCAATCAATTTCGAAACCAGGTAGACAGTTTTGCTTTCCAGGTAGACAGAATTGCTTTCCAGGTTGTACAAAATTAGGTTATCCGTACTTTAAAACAAGGAAGTGAGCTCGTGAATACTTTGAATATCTATAATGTGCAGTACATGCTAAATATCCGTCAACACGACCAACGTTTCCAACACATGTTCAAGAAAATCCTCCAGCTCCCCCATGTGCTCTTCATTGATTTTATGATTAAATGCCACTTCAATTTTGTTCAAGTAACTTGACTCTTCCTGTCCATACTCAAAACTCAATGTTTGTTTTACCTTCTGGTCCGGTTCCCATATACCATGCAAAGCTTGCTCGATCTTCATGCACTGCTCGGATACTTGTTGAACACGTTTATGAAATCTTAATACGAGGGAACACCCTGGGCTTGTATCAGGCTTCTCCAAAATCTCCGCAGCTAACTCTTCCAAAGAAGCTTCCAAAACAATTTCCGCTGTCACTTCTGGTTGACCTGCCATTGTAAATTGGATAGCAAAATATCTGCCCATAACGGAGAAATCCATTTGATCGACCCGGTTTGTAATGTCAATTTTTCGGTCGATCGTATCCAGGTCGTACACCTGATTTTCAAATGCGACTTTTAAGTTCTCGAAAACGGTTGGATCATACATATGGACACCTCCGATTTTTATGATGTGTAGTTAAAGATTCTGATTTCTGTTCTGCAATTTCAGCAGATGTTGATACTGCCAAATACGTTCATTGGTCTTTGATATTTCATCAGTTTACGTTTCCAATAAACCAAATGGAGTCCCTTTCAAAAGATTCATCATTTCCCTCGAATCCTTTAACTTCTAATCCATCAGGTATATGCAGACCCCATTCATTTTGAAGATACTGGACATTAGTAGAGGGTGAGAATTCTTTATTGAATTCGCCGTTATGATTTAATCCTGCATAAAAACTTTCTAATCCTGCTTGAGTGTAACCGACCATAACCAAGACTCGATATAAATCTGGTATCGGTAGAAAACAGATGATTCTATATTCCTTTTCTTTTTCTGTTTTCAAATCATGCAATGCTTTAACAAAGTTAATAATCATTTGTAAGAACTCTCTTTTTTGGGATTTAGAAAACTTACTGTAATCCCCAAAATCTTCGTATATATCATCAAAACTATAGGATCTACATCCAAGATACGAAGGGCTTAAGTCTGGTGGGACTGGTAGCGTTTGTGACCATTCCTCAATATTGTTTCTAAAATTACGGAACTTCCTTGTTTTTCCACGCACTTTCTTTTCTCTTATCATCTTTAATGAAACACCTCTATTTTCTGTCTTGCTTCTTAAGCAGTATCAATCCCCTATAACGTTTTCTGATTGAAATGATCTAACGCTACATTGACCGAATACATGTCGTGAATGTTATTTTCCAGACAGTACTGGATGACTAGATCAAAGACATTGCTATCTGATAATGAGTATCCTGCAGCACTCAAAAGCTCTTCAGTGTCATCGCTATCGAGCTGCAATGCCAAAGCAAGCGAAATGGTTGTATTTTTACTTGGACGATAGTCAGGATTGGAGCGAATCTTCGAAAACAGTTTGCGATCGATTCCCGCTTTTTTGTAAATATCGACATCACTCACTCCGGCATGATCAATGAAGCGAAATAACACTTGATTCAATGTAGGCTTGCGACGATTTTTTATATAGTCCTCCAAATCAATCGTGATATTTTCCGATTGTCGGCAGTACTCCAAATCCACTTGAGACTCTAATGTCATGGTCATTATCTCGTTATGTAAGTGATTCTGTATGTAAACTTCTATGTCATTCAAAATGTGCTGATTGAGCAAAAACATCCGCCTCCTAAAATGTCGCTTTGCAGGCGACCAAATCATTTTAAAAACTGGTTATGATTATCTTACCAACAAACGAAAGAGGATGATGACTTTGAATAACAATCGTACAGAAATTATTTTCTTGCTTGATCGAAGTGGATCTATGTCTGGACTTGAAAGTGATACTATCGGTGGTTTTAATGCGTTTATTGAAAAGCAATGCCAACTTGATGGGAAAGTATCACTCACGACAGTCCTGTTTGACGATCAATACGAAATACTATGGGACGGCATCAATGCGGCTGGAGCAAAGATAACGCATGATGATTATTATGTAAGAGGCACTACTGCCATGCTGGATGCAGTAGGAAAGACAATTGTGGATGTCGGTCATCGACTTTCGAAAACAGCAGAAGAACTAAAACCAGGCAAAGTCATATTTGTCATTACGACTGACGGAATGGAAAATGCTAGTTGTGAATTTACGCATGATAAAGTGAAAAAACTCATTAAACAACAGGAAGATCAATATTCATGGGAGTTCATTTTCATCGGTGCAAACATGGATGCGGAAAAGGAAGCCGGTAGTATGGGTATCCAAGCAGAGAACGCATTTAACTTTGTAGCTTCTGAAATAGGTGTTGAATCCATGTATGAAATGGTCAATGAAAATGTGTCGAAGAGAAGAAAGCGATAATGGTTATCTATTAAATACAGTTATCATTCCAAATTGATTTGAAATTTTATTGCAGCTAATGAATGAATGGACACCCATAGCACGAGACCAAGCGGCCGAAGATACTATTTCGTCCGCTCTTGATTGTCCTAATCAATTTCAATCTGAGCCTTCCTTCCATTCCCCAACCAGCGATGCCCATGTTGAATTTAGTTTAGAAATTCTAATCCCTTATCGGTTTTAAGTGATAATGGACTTCTTTTTTACGAATTTATTTTAAGAAAAATAAAATTCTTATACGAAAGAATGTAGTTATGATAGAAGAAGTTGTTTTTATAACCATAGACCAAGAGAATTGCTGTGCATTCTTTACTGATCCAACAACAGAACCTGGGTCAACACTTATCATAGACTGTCAAGAGATTATTGCTATTCGAATTGAAGCTGACTGAGTTATAAGGGGTCTCTGTCTTTATGGAAGAGGCCTTTCTCAATATAATCAACAATCTAGATTGAACAAATTATTTATTATCATTATTTAGTGAAATTATATTTTGATATAAAAAAGCCGATTCCCTTACACTAGGGAATCGACTTTTTTTGTTTTTTCTTACTAAACGATCGTCACCGATTTTTAAGTTTAGGTTATTACAATTGAATCTAGTCTAACATATAGTGCTCTTATCCATTACTACATTCCCACCTCGAGAAGAACATCATCTACTGTTTTCTTTTTGTATTTCTTCTCTGGTTTTGGAGCCTTGTCCAACATCCATGGGTTTTGAATTAAGTAGTTATTCACCACATACTGCATATCTTTCTCATCTACCACACCATCATAGTTGATGTCGGCTTCGCGTTTGTTTGTTTTCCAATTGGATTGAATGTTAAGCGCATCATGAATATCGATAACATGATCTTTATTCACATCTCCTGCAGGTGCATTGCTATAATAGAGTGCTTTCGAATAAGGTTTAACTTCACCATTTTCTTTCAACCCGATCGTAAAGGTTTTCTTAACAGTGAAATGTCCCGGCATATCTACCTCTAGTGTAAATGGTTTATCCGTTAGCGGTAAATTAGATGATAACGACCAAGGAAACGCAATACTTCCTATCTTATTTGAATATTCCTTTCCTGCTTCATCTGTCACTTTGACTTTTGTACCTGCCTTTACATAATCCAATGCCGATGATGGCTCATCAAGATGAGGAATCATAAACGCTTCTCCATAGACAAACGATTTCATGTAGGAGTAAGTTCGTTCAACCTGATAAGGAAGACTAATACCAAATGCGGAATTCGTCGTGCCATCTGTATTTGTATACGATGCATTGAATTGTGTTAACTCCCGGCTTACACTGTTAGAATCATCTTTCACTTTGTATGTGATATCTACCAACGGAACTTTTCCAGAAATTCCTGTTTGTGCTGCATCACCAGTTAATGTAGCAGTGATGTTCGTTTTTATTGTAGTTCCGTTTCCATTTACATCTATATTCTCTGTCTTTAGATCTAATTTCCCATCCAATGTCTCATGTGGTTTAATACTCACCACATCGACATTCTTCGATGCAGCACTATCAATAAATGTATACACTGCTTGCTTCATGTTTGTCATATTGTTCATGGAAAGAGTAACCGTCACTGTATCGCCCGCTTTTACTTTCTGTTTATCAGGAATGGCTGTCCCATACGGCGTGCCTTGTTTCACATAGTATAGAGATTTATAACTAGAATAGTTCCGTACTGTCGCCTTGTTTTCTGCATACATTTGCACTCGTAATGGTTGTACATTGGGATTCATTGGGATTTGTGTGATAAACTTTCCGTTGGCGTCAACCGGTACCGATACGCTCTTAGTCCCTCCTCCCAGTCCTCCCCCACTACCCGGCATTGTATAGACTACTTTATTATCTGCTTGAGAGACATTCATGCCGCCAGCTTTCATCTCTTCGACATCTTTATCATATACTGAGCCTGTTAACGATGCGGTTTGTTGATCTGGGCTATATTCATATACACCAGAGTCCGCGCTGAGATTGAGAGTTGGCTGCGCAACACTATAGTAAACCGGAGCATCTGAGCTAAAGGTTTTACCCTGGTCATTTGTCCCTACAAGCCTGATTTTGTACATTCCCGGTTCGGTTTGTTCATAATCATACGCAATCGGGTGATCCGGATTTCCCGTTAACGGATAATAATACCCTTCGTTCATTACGCCTCTTAGATAATATTCAATATTCTCACCCGCACCGAGGCCTTCCAATGTGCCAAGGAAGCCAATTTCTTGGTTCGTTTTCGGATCTACAAGGAATAGATCCATTGTGCGCATATGAGATTTTAATTGGAATAAAAGGCCGACTGACCATCTTATTCCGTTATACCCTGCCTCAACCGCTGTCGTAAAGGCAGGTGGATCTACCGCGATATGATCGATTCCTTCTTCCACTGTACGAATTGCAAACGGAACTTGGTATGTTTCTTCCAGGTTATTTTTGTTTGTGTACGTGATATATCCTTCATACGTTCCTAATGCTGCTGCCTTTGGTACGTTAATTAAGACGTTTGAATTCTTTTTCGAATTGCCCTTTACTGTCATTGTCTTATCAGTTACGATTTGAACACCATTTGCAGCCGCATCCTTTGAACCTCTTCGGTCCGGCTGGAACTGTACCTTCACATCGAACTCTTTTGCTTGTTTACTGTTGTTGTAGATAACTAGAGAACGGCTATCCTGCACATTTTTTCCATTTGGCGCAAATGTACCAAAGCTGATTGCTCCTGTGTCATCCTTTATGTTTTTCAGATTTCCTTTTTTATCATATTTCCCTTCCGTTTTATCGACTACCTCGATTCGTGTTTGAGAATGAACCGCTTCGTACGGATCGACTTGTCCTGCCCCAACTTCAAATACGCTATAGTCCCCGTTTAACGGATCAGCTGTGTTCATCAATTTTTCCTTCACTTCGGATGGTGTGGCCTTCGGATTGGCTTGCAATAACAATGCCGCCACGCCTGAAACGTTAGGAGCTGCCATAGATGTGCCGGATAAGCGTTCGTAAGCATATTGATAATTTCCTATTTGATCGGGTCCGTGCACATAAGACGGCACAGTCGATAATACAGATACCCCAGGCGCGGTTACTTCGGGTTTAATATCATACAATACACGGGATGGTCCACGAGAGCTGAAGTCAGCTAATACGCTCCCTTCTGTTACTACTTGACTCATATCATCAAAGGAGAACGTTGGATTGCCGGAAGTTAATTTTTCCTTTATTGCTGTTCCTTGTTCATTATTTAGAGAGAATACTGGAATAGAATTAAATCCTTCTCTTAAATACACATCTTGTAACGGCGGATTTGTATTGTACAATAGAACCGCCATGGCTCCATTTGCTTTCGCCGTAGCCATAATATTATTCAGATCAAATGTTCCACGAGCCGCGAGAACAAGTTTTCCATTCACATCCTTGTTTTTATATGAGGAAGCACCACCTGCCCCTACATCCACGACTGGCATGTTTTGACCTTGGAACTCCTCGATTTTATCACTAAATCCTCTTGTAACCAGCTTCAAATCAGCTGATACAATCGTACTCGCATGAAGCGTTCCTTTATATGTTGGAATAGTTACAGATGTGTCGCTAGCCCCAACAGTAAGCGCCAATGGAGAACCTCCAGGTGCGCCAAGCGTATACATTTTATTTCCGGAATTTCCTGCTGACACCACTGCAGTTACGCCTGCCATTACGGCATTGTTAACCGCAATGCTTGTCACAAACAACGGGTCATTAATATTCGCGCCGAGGGACATGTTTATGACGTCCATGCCATCCGCTACCGCTTGATCAATCCCTGCTAATATTGCTGTGGTACTACCAGAACCGTACGGACCTAACACACGATACGCATAAATGTCAGCGTCTGGCGCCACACCTGTAACTGCTAAGTCCGTGCTATTTTCTCCTTGTCCAGCAATGATTCCAGCCACATGCGTTCCATGTTCGGTATAATATTTTTTACCTGACGGTTGTCCTGCTTTCACCCAATCATCATACGTTGTTTCCATTGGATCGTTATCGTTGTCCACGAAATCATATCCGCCTTTATAGGCAGCTTTTAAGTCCGGGTGATTGTAGTCAATTCCTGTATCGAGAATCCCAACCTTCACACCTTTTCCCGTAAAGCCTTCTTGATGAAGCTTTTCGATGCCTGGAAAGGTTACCATTGTATGTGTATCAATTTGCTGTTTCGATGCTTGTTCTTCTACAGGTAACTCCGCCTGTACCTGCATATCGCTCCAGACTGTCTTTACTGCCTTTGATTGAAGCAAAGCTTTGGCCTTGTTGGCAGGAAGTGTCATGGCAACCCCGTTAAACGCATGTTTATATGTCCGCTTAACTGTGTAAGAATTTTTCTTTTCTTTTAGCTCATTTTTGAAAATCACTTTCAAATCGGTTTGAAACGTTTCATGTGCAGCCTCTACTTTTTGTTTTGCCTCAGCAGAATCAAGAGATTTGCCTTCCGCTTGTGCTACTAAAACTGCGGTTTTTACTGGCTTGTCCTTAAATTCAACAATGATTGAAACCGGAGCATCACTTTTTAAATCTACTTCAGGAGATAATTGAAGTCCTCCTTGGTCACTCGTTTTCAGCTGTCTAATAGCTTGTCTCTGAGCTGGCGTAAGATTTGATAATACTTGTTCGAATGATGTTTGTGATTTTGCGCTAACAGCGGCATTATTGCTGATGTTTGGCAAGGTGCTAAGCATAACTCCGGTGCTGAGCGCAATGATTGCGGTATTCTTTACAAAATTCTTTATCATATTCCTCTCCCCTTCTTACTACGTTGGTTACATCTTTATTGTATATAAGGTTGATAGAATATTAGTTTTTGAAAAATTCTATCAAGTTCATTTTTTTAATAAAAATCAGAAATCTTAAAATAGTGCTTTCTCTTTCTACCATATATCTGATGAACATATTCGTTTAATGTGAATCAAAACAAACTGTTACTTAGCCAGCATATTTGGACAGTTAAATTCTTCTAATCTTAATAATTGTATATATTTTTCTTCAGGTTCAGCAGTCGCATAAGATCTATATTCCCAGTAAACTTGAAGGTATTGTTTCAATCTTTTCATATTCCCTATTTGATTTGCCGCATTTATCAATTTTTTTAAAAAGATAATAAAAAAGAAGTCTCCATTTTGAGACCTCTTTTTTATTACTTATTCATGCGCATGTTAATTTTTAATAATGAAAAATTCCGCTTGCTTTCTTCTAGGTGAATTGAATAACCAACAAATTATAGGAGACTAAACCGCTTCTTATTTTAAATGTTGCTTGATCATATTTTCTGTTTGGAATAACTTCACATACATTGCTTCATGTTCGACTGTGACGTATTCTCTATATTCCCAATAAATAAGAATGCATTGTTTAAATCTCTCTCTATTTCCGATTTGATTTGCCGCATATGCTACATCCAACACTTCATAAAGCCCTTCTGAAAACCGCTTGCTTGCAAAATGGTACAAAGCATAAGCATAACGGAAACGCAAGTACAATTGTTGCTGATACGGATGAATACTCGCAGCCCAGTCTTGGATAACATCTTGAAATCTATATATCAATCGCTCAACATCTTCTAATCGATGCAGATGGACATACGCCTCCAACACTCGCGGTAAACCGGCAAACATATCGTCCCTGCTTTCTAACCAATTTAAGTATTCATCCACATATTCGAACTGACCGAAATCTAAAAAAACACAAAATCGATTCCCAACAGCTGCACCTGCATAATAATCATTGACTTGCTCATAACGATCTATAAGGGCTAATACTTCTTCTAAAGAGTTCCCTAGGCGTTGTAATGCAAGACTCTGGTACACAAGGGCTCTTCCATAATGTTCCCCTTCTTTAGCTATTTTCTCTAGTTTCCGAGCATAATAGAGTGTTTTTTTCCATTCCTCTCGTATAAAAAATGTAGCCGTTATCAACATATAAGATAATTCTTGAAATTCTTCTGGCATATAAGCTATATGTTCCAGCACATGCCCAAGGGCGTATTGTCCTTCTTCTGTCAATCGAACTATATAAAACCTTCTGACATAACTAATCGCTACTTCTTGCGAGAAGTGATCGGGCATGTTCTCTATGATGAATTCATACAGTGACAATGCCTTCTCTTCTTTTCCTTCTTCAAAAAGCTGCTCAGCCACAGCAAAAATGTGAACGAAATTTTTGTTTCGAATAGTTTTAGACCTTTCTTCTAATACTGCATCCAAAATGGAGTGGAGCTGCTCTTTAAATCCCATCACTGCACATTTATATAAAAATTGCTCACTTTTCCGCTTATCCAAATACCGGCTAACATTAAAACATTCCTCAGCAAAATAAGAATATAAAGCGCCTTCCGTTAGCCCTAGTGAAAGAGTGATTACATCCAAATTACACACGGAAAGTGACTGTTTATGATTCAAAATACGGCTTATTTCACTTAAATGGATGCCGGATTGTTTTGCCAAATCCGTTCTGCTTAATTTCATTTCTTGCATACATTGGTAAATTTTTTCGGAAAGATTGGCATTCATCTTTTTCACCAGCTTTCTTGTAGCGTATTTACCTCATGAAATTTGTATTGCATCTGTTACAATCTCTCTAATATCCTATAGTAACCTCTTATTTTTTTCAATTTACAAAATATTACTGAATAATTTTTAGTATTTTATTTTTATAACAGACGTTGATATAGATCACTATTATATTTAATATGTATTTGCATATTTTTTTGATTGCAACCTCACATAATCCAGCCAAAAAAGTCAAAGCATCTGAATGACCAATTGTAATTTTTTCCGACGAGTATCCATTAGTGAAAAAGACAAAGCAGTTAGGAAGATATCTCCTAACTGCTTTGTCTGCTATACAAGCTTGTGACATACCTTTAAAGGTGCTTCTGTTACTACAACCCAGTTGAGCAAAACAAGACAACCCGCCACCCATCTGGATCTTCAATTGTAATGCTATCGTCTTGCCAATATGGATTTTCCGCTTCAACCTCGGGGTATCCCATGTCATCTAATTTCTTTGCAACATCAGTAATTACATCCCAATTCGGTAAATAAAAAACAAGTAAATTGTCTTTAGTTGGTGCTGGGCATGGTGTCCCTGATACATGACTCGTAAACTCCAAGTGATAGTTTTTGTCGGGAAGCCCGAACATCACCCCGTCATATCCGTCATGGTCCCAGAACTCTCCTACTCTTTGGAGACCCAACCCTGTTTCATAAAACTCTACTATTCTTTCAAGTTGATCCGTTGGTCTGGCGATTCTCATCTGCACCACAGGAAGTGCACTGGACCAGGGCTTTTTCACCTTAACAGTAATAGGCAAAATCGCATGCTTCAAAATTTGATAATGATCGCCTTCAACTTCCACTATTATTGGATGAATCGTAGCTGGTCGGTTTGTCGGATACCAATGCCGGCCTTCTTTCACCACCACAAAACTCCCAATATCATCACCATAAAATCTAAAGTTAGCTGATTCAGATTGATTTACATTTTTAATCGGTGACAAGAAATCACTCATGTCCTTCACATCTGCACAAGGAAGCCCGACTTCACAAACATCGTACCAACCTTCACTTTCAAGAATTTTGCGCTCAAGGATCTCCACTATATTCCCGTCAGGATCGGTAAAGTAAACTTGTTTCCCCTTCCAATACCCGCTCAATTCCCCTTCAGAATTAGGCAAAATCTTGACGTTACATTTTTTCAATTTCTTAAACATGTATTCATAGAAAGGTAAACTGGTTCTTAATGCAAAGTGGTACAGAGGAGCCTCTACATTGGGCGATTGCTGAAATGTAATAAGTGTATTTCCGGCTCTTACGGTAAAGAAGCTTTGATTTTCTCTTACAATTGACATCTCCAAAGTTTCCGTATAAAACTTTTTCATTTCGTGAATGTTCACGGTTTCAAATACGATTTTTAGAATCTTCATTCTCAACACCTCAAATGTATTGTACAAAATCACTTACCCGAACCATATGTACATAAGGATGAAAGAATGCTACGGCTTTTGGATGATGACAACAGTAGACTTCCGGAGAAAGGCTTTAAGTTATATCAAGTGATTTTATCAACTGGCAAATTGAATCCTAAGTTGAAAAATTAAAGGGACATCTTTAAACCTAATTAGATCTTAGAGAAGCTAGATCTCACTAACCTCTAGTTCCTAGCACATCTGTGTTTGGGGGTTCATACCCCATTTGACGCGCCATAGCTACGATCTGACCCTTGTGATGAAATTCATGAGTGATAACATGCATAAGCAGTTTAGCAGGCGTCATAGATATGATCTCTCCTCCTACTCTCCAGGGAATCTCTCTTTCAATTGGCACATCCATTTGATTCGAGAATACTTCAAATACCTCATTTACAAACGCATCTACTTGATTAAAACGAACTTTTATTTCATCCAAACCTTTTTCGGATAAATCTTCCTTTACCGTAAGTGGCTTCTTCGTTTTTAATAAAATATAGGAACCTAACCAAGCATAATAACAGTCAGATATATGTACTAGTGAGTCTCTTATACTTTGAAAACCGAATCCATCCACTTGGCGAGTAAAATCATCTGGTTCTAGTTCACTACAAAAATCGAAAACGATTTCTCGAGTCTGTTTAACCCATTCATATTCAGTTTGATTCATTTCATACACCCCTTTAAGAAAAGAAGATAATCTTAAAACCAAAAAACTTTATTATTCCTCTTCTATTTTCCAGCTATTTTGTAACTTCCTAATATAAATGATTTGGCCAATGTGATAGGCGTTATGAGTTGAGACATTACCGAGTACTTCCCACCACTCAACATGTTCAGGGAAACCATTCACTTCACTTTCAACTTTTTCTTCAGTTAATAAACCTTTCCATTGTAATAGCACTTCTAACAGTTGTTTTTTTAAGTCAGTAAATGTTTGATGTTCAGGAATGATAAAGCTTTTATCATTATTTCCTATAGAAGGCACAGCATTGACGTGAGATTTTTGGTACCTTGTTTGCCATGTTTGATTCCAATATAAGAGATGCTGAACTATTTCAGCTATACTGTTACTATTTTCGTTTGGCTTCCAAAATGCTTCTTCCTCAGACAAGTTTTTCACTGATTCTGAAAATGGAACGTACCAGCTAGGGTCATTCGCATTTGCTAACAACTGATCTGCTAAAACATCTTTTGCATGAAACATACTCCCACACTCCCTATCTTTTAGTGTTATTAGTAGATTCTACAAAGTACATGAATTGTCCTGTTATTATTGTTAATCACCTGTTTGCCTATTCTAGAATTAAAAATGAGCAGTGACTAAGTCACCGCTCATTTCTTATTGATGATATTTTTCCAAGTTCCATCATTATTATCGTGAAACCTCGTTCTTATAAACATCTTTGCGAGAATGGAAATCATCAGCCCTGGCTGAAAATTACTTTGAATTGCAAGAGCTGACAGTGGAACAAAGGGTGAAAGTCTTCCAGACATTTTAGGAGTTTGTGTAGAAAAATATAGTGGAAAGTTAATATGAAGTTTTGCAGCTATATTGATAAATCAGTATGTCTTTGTTTTTTCAGTAAGGATGCTAGGACATATTTCTTCCTGTAAAACCTGAGTAATAATGGACATGTCCGTCATTAAATGTTGTGGTTCCTGAAAATTCATGGTAATGTGTTCCATCGTTCAAGTAGATAGGACGTCCCGTATTACCTGAAAATTGATGAACATGCCCTACAAAAGTGGTAGTTCCCTCATAATAATGAACATGGTCCATCGTGAAATTTGCTGGGGCAGTCGTTCCCTGAACTAAATGTGAATGACCATCATTTATCGTCGTTTCCGTGGAATATTGGTGAACATGTAAATTGTTGTCGTTCCATCTTATGCCTAAAATTTCATGCTCGTGCACAAAATCTCCTCCTTATTCCTTTAGATACTTCTATATATTTCTATGTAACAAAAATCTAATTCATCACATAGAAATTGTCTGTCCTATCAGTACTTTGGATTGGAAGAACTGACAGTGGAGGTAAAGGGGAATAACAAGATAGGTAGTAAAATTTGTTTAGTTCTAGGCTAATGAAAAAGCAGACAAGGTATCAAGAAAGGATACTATTTGTAATGGTCCTAATCGATTTACTTAGGCAGCTTTTTTCTTATTCAACTAACTCCTTAGAATTAATTAGATTCTAAGGATTTTTCTATATAGTGAGCTATTGTATGGTTAAGCTTCCGCAATGGAGGGAGACAAGATGTCTGGATACTCAACGCAACCTTTATTTGAAGAAGGGATACGTATAGACATAATGGACAAGTTCACGTTCATAAACTTACTCAGTAGATATTAACAGGGAGGAAGTTTTCCATAATTATGCGTGAAAAGATAAAGCTACAAAAATTCGTTGATAAACTGCCTATTCCAAACACCTTATCTCCTAAGATGCGAAGTAATTACAGTTCATATTACGAAGTGACCATGAAGGAGTTTTCTCAGAAGCTACACAGAGACCTTGGACCAACTCGTTTATGGGGTTATGATGGAACTTTTCCGGGTCCTACGTTCGAAGTAAGGAAGAATGAAACAGTGTTTGTTAAATGGATTAATGATCTGCCTAATAAGCATTTTCTTCCTGTTGATACAACGATTCATGGTTCTGAAATAACTCTTCCAGAGGGTAGAAGTGTTGTCCATTTACACGGAGGAAGAACGCCTGCCCATAGCGATGGTTACCCCGAAGCGTGGTTTACGAGAAATTTTCAAGAAACGGGACCTTTATTTGAACGAGAGGTTTATTCGTATCCAAACATTGAGCGAGCGACAACGTTGTGGTATCACGACCACACGGTAGGTATTACAAGATTGAACATCTACGCGGGACTCGCGGGATTCTATCTCATTCGCGACAATCATGAACAATTCCTTAATCTTCCGAAAGGAAAATATGAAATCCCTCTTTTAATTGTTGACCGCTCTTTCAACCCAGACGGATCACTTTACTACCCCAGCACACCGGATCAAAACGATAAAGGTCTTCCTTATCCTTCTCTTGTCCCTCCTTTTGATGCAGATACGATTCTTGTAAACGGGACGGTTTATCCATATCTGGACGTTGAACCAAGAAAATACCGATTTCGAATTTTAAACGCATCCAATAGTCGAATCCTTACATTAAAAATGGAATCCAATCAGCCTTTTTATCAAATTGGCACGGATGGTGGCTTTCTTGAGACAACAGTAGTATTAAATGAATTTATTATTATGAGTGCCGAGCGTGTAGATGTGATCATTGATTTTTCTCAATACTACGGTCAAACCATTATTCTCAAAAATGTCACCAAGAGTGCATCCGTCGAGACAACAGATGTCATGCAATTTAGGGTAACTGTTCCGTTAAGAAGTATAGATACCAGTTCCCTTCCTTTTTATTTAGGGAAAATCGAACGACTTTCAATAAGTATGGCAAAGAGAACAAGAGATTTAACACTCGTCAGAACCAAGGATCAATATGGTCGATCCTTGAACTTATTAGATGGGAAAATGTGGATAGATCGGATATCCGAAAGAATTGAAGTAAATACCGTTGAAATTTGGCGCATCATTAATATAATCGATGATGATCCTCATCCCATCCATCTCCATTTGGTTGATTTTCAAATTCTTAATCGCCAGCCTTTTGATGTTTCTCAATTTCAAAAAAACGGAACCCTTATTTTTACGGGACCTCCCACTCCTCCTAATCCCTATGAAATGGGGTTAAAAGATACAGTTCAGACCCCCTTTGGTTACGTCACATCCATAATAGCTCGATTTGGACCATTCACCGGGCGATATGTGTGGCATTGTCATATGCTGGAGCATGAAGATCACGAAATGATGCGTCCCTTTGAGATTTTTGACGTTCCATTAACAACAACAACAACAACACCCATCATTTCCAGGTTACCTTATCCCCCTTGGATGTAAGATTGGTTTGCAAACTATAATCAAAATTTTAGTTAAAATCGTTAATTTTTTTTAAAAAGCTGCCTTTTTACATGGCAGCTTTTCTTATTGAGTGATGAATTCGAATACTTCCTAATCCGGGGATTATGTAAATCTGTTGTGCATGTGCCATGTGGTATACAATCACTGGCACGAGGGATTGGCAATTTGTCGGACGAATACATCCGCCAGGCTCGGTTACAGAAGCAAGTGGATTTTCTTATTTAACTAACGGGTGCTTTAGTTGAAGATCAGCTGGCTGATTATGTAGCTCTTTTTCTTATTGAACTAACGAGGGCAGGTTAGTTTAATAAGAAAAACAGGGTTGTTATGTCATATAAGACCTATTATACGAAGTAAAAACACAGGAAACCGTGGTGCGTTAAAAAAAGTATTTTATCTACTTACCCTTAGAGTACTTAGTGCTTCTGCAACTTTATGAGCAAAAGTTAATGGTGGTTCTACAGATTGAAAATTAATATAAAGGATGTTCGGTTTCGTATATAGCCAATTGCTATGCAATGCGCTGATAATTATTCCATTTTTCACAAGTGTGTGAACAAAATAAGGAACTTCTTTTTCAAGAATAACTGTTACTCCGCGATTTAGAGCGTACCCGTTTTGATCTAAATTTTCAAACATGATTTCAGTCTCAATGTTTCCTCGAACTGGACGTCCTTGAATTGTGACTGGAATATCACGATTGAGTTCTACGGAGCAAATACCATTTTCGATATCTGGTTTTCCGTTAAGAATTTGGCCAAACTGTTGACATATAGTGTTGAAATTATCCATTAGGCACGTCCTTAATATTTTATTCAGTTTATGCTTGTGCCAGTAACTTAGTGAATTGTATTAGGTGGTAAATTGAATAGTAAAGTAATTACAAACAATTCCTCAAATCGTTTTCTGTAATTCAAGAATTATTTTTCTTCATCTGAGTGGTTAAATATTCAACTTGTTTCTGCAATTCTGCCACTTGTTTTTCTAGATCACTTTGACTTTGTTGGTCTTGAATATCACTCTTTATAGCTTCTTCTAAGGCAAGTGCTGCTGCTACAGTTGAAAATGCATCACCAAGTGTAGAAAGCACTGAGCCTATTAGATCAAGCTTCTCAGGGAGAATTCCAACAGAAAAGGGATCTTGAACCATTTTCCCATTCACACTACGATTCAATTCTTTTCCTCCTAAAAAGATTTGTAATGAACAGACTTCTTGACCTAGGTATATTTAATGCTTGCAATGAATTTTTTGTGAAGTAACAAAAGAGAACGTTCTCGTATCAAAATTTCCCTTTGAAGCACACATGCATCTCCAAGTATTGAAATTACTCCTGCAATCAGAGTTTTGCTGCATAAATTTCTGGCGATATAGAATTCTGTTTTCCTTGGTCAGGAATGACTTCTTTCACTGATTTGGCCTCCTTAGGTAATCGTTTTTAAAGTCACACTTTTATTTAATGCTAATGAATTTAAATTTGACCATCCTCGCATTACATTGAGCAAAAGTGAAGGAGAATAATAAAGGGATTCGTAGTGCACTTTTTCTACTGGGTGCTTTAGATAGAAATCACCGGGCTGTTTACGCTGCCTACTTTTATTGAACCCTTTTTGACTAACGGGACAGGTTAGTTGAATAAGGAATACTTTATTAACCCCCTTCCCCTAATAAACAAAGAAAAACAAAAAAAGCCCCGCTAGAAGCGACGCTCTTTACACTTTCGTTCTTTTATAATCGTTTTAATCTACCCTCGAATTTCCGTAATACTTTTCCCACCTAAAAATGCGTGTCCTGTTGTCCGTTTTTCAACTGACTGAAATCCATATTTACGATAGACGTTTTCTATTTTTTCGTCGATTGGGAACACCCAAAGGTTGTCGACTTCTTGTTTGACTGCTTCTTTTTGGATGTATCGAATAAGTTCTCCAATCAATCCTTTTCCTCTGTATTCTTCTAATGTCGCGACACTTTCCAACCGTGCTTGCATCTCATTAATAAATAGACAGGCAGTGGCACAAGCTACCCCCTTGTAGCGGAGTAAATAGTGAACAAAGCTTGGGTGATTAAATTCTTCTTCAAATGCTTTCTCCCTCACTTCTTTGCCACCAAATTCTTTAATGCTGCATTCAATAAGCAAGGTATCCTCATAATTCTCTTCGGTGACAATTTCGATCGTGACATTTTCATTTTGATCTTTTTCTATTGTCTTTTTGTCCCATAGCTGTACTGGACTAATTAATTCTTCGTAGCCGAATTGATTTTCTTTTAATGAAGCAATTAGATTCTGAAGCGAGTCCAGATTATACAGATAGAATCTAGGAATCAGTTGACGTGACTCATAAAAGGCAACGACTTCATCAATGATCGCTTGTGGATTATCGTAAGCATCGCTAACATGTGCATGGTTGGCATCATAATAAGATGGTTGATTTTCATTACAAAATAACGATCCCCAAGTGGTCTCAGTACGTTTTGAAAAAGTTTCTAAATAGGCAAAATCCAATTGGAAAATATCTTGTTTCCCCATGATAAAATTCTCCTAACAAAAGTCTTTTCTATTTAATCGTTTCAATAAAATGCTTTAAAATCCGCGCAGTCAAACCCCAAATCGTATACTGCTCGTAGTCATAAAACCATTCTTCCATCATCCGTGCTCTCCATTTGTACTCACTGCCGTTCACGATCTTATCATAAGGAAAATCCTCCATCGGCATCGGTTGAACGGGTACCATGTGCACGTACGGTTTATGGTCCAACAACCACTTGACAGGGATTGTAAATGTCTCTTTCACTTCATCTGGATTGAACGAATAGGTTTGATGGTGGTCAATGGTTGCAATGAATGGATAGACCACCAATGACGATGTTGGAATAAATACGCTCATCTGCCCCAGGACGTGAATGGCTGATGGATCAATTCCCAACTCTTCATGTGTTTCTCGAATAGCTGCGCCCATTGGGGATGCATCTGTCGGATCGATTCGTCCACCTGGAAAACTAATATCTCCCGGTTGCTTTCTCATCGTCAGTGAACGCACTTCAAACAGAACATGCCATTCTCCTTCCACTTGAACAAGCGGAATCAGAACTGCCGAACGCATCGCGGTCTCCTCGCCAATAAACAGAGGTTGATTTTGATTTAATCCATTTTTTATCTTTTCCAGGAACATTGATTCTCCCCCCACTTCATTGTTTTATCTACCCCTATCGTATCATGAAAACCTTGTGATAAAAGAAATGAAGCGCCAAGCTGACAACGAACGTGAAATGGTTTTCTATTGGTTCTGTTTCATATATGCAATGGTTTGTTTCAAGCCTTCTTCATATGAAGTAGTTGGGACTTTTCCTATCAGCTTTTCACCATTCAGTACAACCGGTTCTTCATTTAAATAGAACATTTCAACCACTCAAAGTTCGGTACATACGTAAAAGTGTTTCAAGAGCGATATCTAGAAGTACCATGGGTATAATAAAAGTACAGTAGAAAACACTAAAATAGAATGTCCTTGTTCAGTGAATAAAGCATAGTACTCAATATCATAGAAATAACTAAATGATTATTTATCATAAGAAATATGGAGGCGATACAATGACTAAAGAAAAAGCTGCAATTGAAAACGGATGGAACTTAGATAACAGTTATACCCGACTCCCTAAATCATTTTTTACCAAGATCACCCCAAATGCTGTGCATTCGCCTGAGTTGATAAAATTTAATGATTCCTTGGCAACATCACTTGGATTGAATATTGATGAGTTAAAAAGTAAAGACGGCGTAGCGGAGCTTGCAGGCAATAGCATTCCTGATGGATCAATTCCGCTAGCGCAAGCTTATGCCGGGCATCAATTCGGGAATTTTAACATGTTAGGAGACGGCCGTGCACTGCTGATTGGCGAACAAATCACGCCTTCAGGTGAACGATTTGATATTCAACTCAAGGGTTCAGGACCAACACCTTATTCCCGCCGGGGTGATGGTCGAGCGGCACTTGGTCCGATGCTACGTGAATACATCATCAGTGAAGCCATGCATGCTCTTGGTATACCTACAACCAGAAGCCTCGCAGTAGTGGCAACTGGTGAGTCAATCATCCGCGAAACCGAACTGCCTGGTGCCATTCTAACCCGTATCGCAGCCAGTCATCTACGCGTTGGTACGTTTCAATACGCTGCAAATTTCGGCACAATTGAAGACGTCCGGACGCTTGCTGACTATACAATAGAGCGTCATTATCCATATGTTGCAGGTAATGAAAATCGATATCTATCGTTACTCCTAGAAGTCATCAAACGTCAGGCTGACTTGATCGCAAAATGGCAACTCGTTGTCTTTATCCACGGGGTCATGAACACCGACAACATGACCATCAGCGGAGAAACCATCGACTATGGTCCTTGCGCATTTATGGATGAATATGATCCAGCAACGGTATTCAGTTCCATTGACCACCAAGGTCGTTATGCATACGGCAATCAGCCATACATGGCAGGTTGGAATCTAGCGCGCCTTGCAGAAACTTTATTGCCGTTGTTCCATGATGATCAGGAGCAAGCAATCAAAATCGCCCAAGACGCGATTGCAGAATTTAATAAGTTGTATCACGAGAACTGGTATGCAGGAATGAGAGCAAAACTGGGAATTTTCAATGAAGAGAAAGAAGATGAAACCTTGATTGAAGACCTTCTTAATATGATGCAGAAGTATCGTGCGGACTATACCAATACATTCCGTGCACTGACTTTCGATAAGCTTGAAGATACGGACCTGTTCAACAGTGATGAATTTGTGGAGTGGAATAAGCGTTGGCATACGAGATTGGGAAGACAAGAAGAATCTAAAGAATCTTCTCAACAGTTGATGAGGGATTCAAATCCTGCGATTATTCCTCGTAACCACCTGGTTGAAGAAGCACTTGAAGCTGCAGTTGAACGTGGAGATTATGGCGTGATGGAGAAATTACTTGAAGTACTTTCTAGTCCTTTTGAACACGCTAGCGAAAAAGCTGATTATTGTATGGTGCCTGGGGATTCATCAGGGTCTTATCGGACTTTTTGTGGTACTTGATTAAAAATCAATTAGTAATAAATACAAAATAAAATGCCTGTCATCGAATACGTCATTCGATGACAGGCATTAATAATTACTCGAATCGCTACTCGACTGTTTCAATCTCTAACTCATCCAGTAACCTAATATGCTCAATGTGTTCATCCCCACCAAAGCCACTTCCATACAGCGAATTAACTGGGGGTAGCACTTTGCCGAAATGATCATAGGCCATCCAGCCAAAATACATATAGTATTCTATATTAAAGGAATTGCTGAACACATCTGGCTGTCTTGCTGTCTCCAACTTTGTATATGAAGCTAAAATAGATGACCATCTATCTGGCAATGGAATAACACCGTATGATGTTTCCGAGAGTTCAACTATTTCCTCGAGCTGAACACCTGGATCATAGTAATCGATGCCTTCCGTAATGTGGAATGACCGATCTTTTATCAGATAGAACTTCAGCTTTTCAATCGGTGTTTCAGGAGCAATGTTCCACACCAAGTGGGTAGTGGAGTAATCTCCATCTTCAATACGCCATGAATGTGGTTCACCACCTGTATTAACTGACGCTAGCTCCCATTCTCTTTTTTTCCATACCCAATGACTGACTCCATATTTGTTCTCTTCCGATATAAACGGGACAAATACATGTTTTTCATCAAGGGCGATGGTGTCCTGAATCTCTTTTACATTTGCTTGCGGAAAAATGTGATTGATTTCCTTAATCAATTCTTGCTTATGTGGAAAGGAACCCGGATTGGTAGAAGTAATCCAATAAATCAAACTGATGACCAGTAATATGGCTAGTACACTTATTATGACCAGTAGTTTTTTCTTTGACATCTTAATTTACCCCCTCAATCAGAGAGTGTTTAAAGCGAAAATAACGCTGTTCTTTTGGAGTGGATATCAAAAGTCCTTTTCCATCCTCTTCGATATAAACTACGGAAATCAGTCCACTTCCCCGTTTTGGGATAGCACCGATAAGTTGGTAAGGAAACTTTTCTTGTGTGTTTGTCGAATCCTCTCCCAAATTCGCTCCGTAATACCAGTCTGAGCTATGTATCGGTTCTTCACTGAAATCAAGGATGGTTACCAAAGCGTTTTCTTTATCCAGCTCCTGATGCTTTACCCCAGGGTGAATGGGAATAATGGAAGCGTCGTCAATGTTCGAAATATAAGTTGACGGTTCACTTCCTGGATAAATGACCTGAAAAATAGGAACCGCAAGTAGCGAGAAGATGAGAAAGATAAAGTTGGCAGCAAAACCAAACCAGGCAAAAGGCCGGTACGTCTGCCACTCCTCGGTATTTTTTCTGAAATATGCATATAAAACCCATACACCCAGAGGCAAAATCGATACTCTCATCACCGTACCGAAAATCTCAGTATTGAATGCGAACGAAAACAACCCGACTAGCATGACCACTAGCACTTTCCATATTTTCGGTTTATCTGATTGCCTGTTATATAGACGATAGGCAATCCATACGATGACACACCACGCTAATATCGTCACACTCACTTCCACCACATTGTTGTTCTCCAAGAAAATCATTCCCCTTATTGCTAAATGATTGCACACGATTCATGTCTTCATTAATCTAGTCAGTACCTTCTTAATTTCGACAATTAAACTGAATAACCTTCCAATATTTTCTTTTTTATGAATCTCCATCTGCGCGTAAGTACTTTTTTATACGCTGCAAACTTTTGGTCAATTGAAGACGTTCGAACGCTAGCTGACTATAAAATAGAGCGCCATTATCCACATGTTGTAGATGATGAAAATCGATATCTATTTCGCTACTCCAGATTTCAATTAAGGGGATATAGAGTATTGCCAACGAAAACATTAGGAGATTTCCGGGCAGATTTAATACTGAAAAAATCCGGAAAATGCATTATTGTCCAAGCAAAACGTTATAGCAAGCCTGTCGGGTTAAAAGTCAAATTTTTCTGTAAAAAGATGATTTTGTTTAATTTGAATTGGTTAGGGGATACTTAATATGGACATTTAGTATCCTTAAATAATCATAGGGTCTATAAAAAAAACTAGAAATAAAATGCGTAATTATTTGGAGGGTGAGGTTTCTGTGAAACTGTATCAGGTTAGAAAAGGACAAATTGTATATTTTCAAAATGAATTGCACAAGGTTTATTCGGTAAAACCTATGTATAGAAAATCTGTCCATCTTATGAAATTGAGGGATTTATCACAGCATTTAAGCAGTGCGGCGGAAATCGATAAGTACCAGCCAAAGGAGCTGGATAGCTTTATTTTCAATAAAAACATCTATACCCTCAGCAAGGATCGAAAAGCTGAAGAAGGAGATTACATCTTAATTACACATCCCAATCCTGATTACTTGGATCATTATTCTTTAAATGAAATTGAGGTAGTGGCATCCGCTGAATCTAAAGGGGTTGTTACAAGCAAGTCTAACGGGGTTAAGCATAATGAGTATCTTTTGATGGTTCCGGGCCGCCATGAACACAGCAACCCGATTGAATACCGAGACATTCAAAATATTGATGACAGCAGCCTGAATGACCTGTCAAACTTTAATGCTGATATGCTGCCGTCTATTGGCGATGTGTATAGAAGCAATGATAAAGATGAATCAATCGAAGCGATGGTTATTGCCATCCAAGGCAATTCTGTATTTCTCGGTGGCAATTTAGAGTTAGCACTTGAAGAGTTGATGAACATTGAAAAATGGGAATTTCTATATAACCTTCTTGATCAATGATTTCCTTATTTCATTTTCACATTCGGACTTATCTTCCTTATTAGTTTCACACTTTATTTCTGTTGGAGGTTTCCATGAACGTTAACAAGCTAAAAGAAAACAGTGTATTTATCATCTCACTGTTACTGACACTAATCTTTATTGTCTGGGGGATCTTTTTCACAGATCTTCTTACCAAAGTGACCGATACCATTTATAATGCATCGATTGATTATCTTGGATGGGTTTATATCGGCGCTACCCTTTTCTTTGTGATTTTTTCCATCTATTTGTTGTTTTCTAAATATGGCCATATTCGGTTAGGGAAGTCGACAGACCGGCCTGATTTCAATACCGCATCCTGGCTAGCTATGTTGTTTGGAGCTGGGATGGGAATAGGGATTGTTTACTGGAGTGTAGCCGAGCCGGTCACCCATTATACGACCCCTCCATACGGAGAAGGCTATACTATTGATGCAGCCAATACTGCCATGAAATATACCTTTTTCCATTGGGGTCTGCATCCATGGGCGATTTACACGGTTATTGGACTGGCTCTTGCTCTTTGCCAATACAACAAAAAACTGCCTGCAGCCATTAGTTCTGTTTTCTATCCGATTCTGAAAGATAAAATCTATGGACCCATTGGGAAAACAATTGATATTCTCTCGGTATTTGCAACTGTCTTTGGCATTGCAACATCTCTTGGCCTTGGAGCCTTGCAAGTTACTGCAGGGATGCATTCCATATTCGGTGCTCCGAATACGTTACCTGTTCAGCTGATTGTCATTGTAGTAGCTACAGTTATTTTCCTTATTTCAATCAACACTGGCTTGGAGAAGGGCATTCAATACTTATCCAACGCGGCAATGATTATCTCGTTTGCCATTTTATTATTAATTCTCATTGTCGGTCCAACCCTGACCATCATTAAAGTATTCTTTAATACTTCTGGGCTCTATATCAATGATTTTGTCCAAATGAGTTTAAGGATGAGACCATTTGGTGAAGGCGAATGGATTGCATCCTGGACATTATTTTATTGGGCTTGGTGGATTGCATGGGCACCATTTGTCGGGATGTTCATCGCCCGTATTTCTAGGGGGAGAACAGTTAAAGAATTTGTCATTGGCGTGTTAATCGTTCCGACTCTAGGTACATGTATTTGGATGTCCATCTTTGGCGGTTCCGCTCTTGATATGGTAGTCGACTCAGGAAACCATGAACTGGCCACTTATATAAAGGACAATGTGTCTCTGGCAATTTTCACATTCTTTGATCATCTTCCGTTAAGTTCCGTATTAAGCATCATGGGATTTGCTCTAGTTGCCATTTATTACGTAACCGTTGCAGATACATCTACATTTGTATTAGGTATGCTGAGTGAAGGTGGAACATTAAATCCTTCCAATAAAATCAAAATGACATGGGGCATCATTCAATCCGCAGTGGCAGCGGTCCTGCTCATATCGGGTGGATTAGAAGTATTGCAAACTGCATCTATTGCAGCGGCATTTCCATTTGCGATCATTATGATCTTCATGTGCTACTCCTTGCTGAAAGGACTGCAAAGTGAGTTGATAGTACAGCCAATAAATAAAAGTCATAGAACAGTGGTAAGGAAAACGATGCCATCTTCGTTTAAGAATATTTGAATCGAAAAAACTGGAGCCTTTTGGTGCTCCAGTTTTTTGTGTTCATAATATTATTTTGCTCAACGTTCAAGTCTGTGAATGTTCCGTGTAAACTAGATAGTCAGAAATTTGTAAAGCACGAATTCCATTAGCTTTTGTTTACCACTCCTTCTTTTGTTGCGTGCTAAAGTGGCTAAGTCCACCCTTTCCATTAACAGGATATTTATAAGAATATTGGAACTTTTCAACTGCTGAATCGTATACCAAAGAAAGGTGTATTAAATGGAGGAGGATGGAACGTTGCATAAGATAAGGTGCATAAGTGGCTTCATGCTAATTGCTTGCTTGCTGATGACTGGCTGTACGAAGGAAAAAACGGAAGTTCAAGGTGAAACTACAGTTGTGTCGACCGATGAAAAAGTTGAAAATCAAGGCAAGGATGACGTTGTGTTGGACGATGAAAAAAACATAGCTGCGATCACGGCTGTGCTTGAACATGATTATACGGTTCCGAATGAGGAATATATAAAATTATGGGAAAACCTTACCAAAAAATACGATGAGATTTACGAAAATGATGCAGAAGGAACGGTCTATACTTCGGACCCAACGGAAGGCACTCCTGAACGGGAGGCTTATATGGATTTCTTTAAAAAGGCGTATGGACCATATTTCACGGATAGCGAGTATGATTTCTACATTAGATCCCTTGCGTTGCATCCTCACCACATGGGGGAAGATTATTCTTATGAAATAAAGGTCCTCGACATTCAGGTGGTAAAAAGCAATAACCCGAATACACCTCTAACTTACGATTTTACCGTGCTGGTTGAGTACACCAAAAAAGGTGAGAAATCCATGGAATTTAAAATTACTGGAGATGCCATTTGTCCTGAAGAAGGCAAAATCGGGCGTATTAGATTCCTTGATGACGGAGGGCTTCAAAAACAAGATCAATAAATTAATGAACGTATATTAGCACTGCCCCCGGGCAGTGTTTTTCGTTTACTTGCTGTTAATTTCAATTAGCAAACTGACAGAAATTGCTATACAATTTAAGTAATACTAAACGGCTGTGTGGTGATTTTTTTGTTCAAATTGTTGTTAATTGAAGATGATGCTTCCTTGTTTGATGAAATACAGGACAGGCTCTCGCAGTGGTCTTACGAAGTTTACGGAATCAATGATTTCAACAATGTCATGGATGAGTTTATTTCCGTTAAGCCTGATCTGGTCATTATTGATATCCAGCTGCCCAAATTTGATGGCTTTCATTGGTGCCGGATGATTCGGTCGCATTCGAATGTGCCGATCATCTTCCTGTCCTCCCGTGACCATCCCACAGACATGGTCATGTCGATGCAGCTTGGAGCTGATGACTTTATCCAGAAGCCTTTCCATTTTGAGGTTCTTATTGCGAAGATCCAGGCGATTCTTCGCCGAGCTTACAACTATAGTTCCGATCCGGTAAGCCTGCGGACGTGGTGCGGTGCCGCGGTTGATTTTGAAAAGAGTACGGTTTCGAATGATTTGGGTTCAATTGAACTGACCAAGAATGAAAGCTTCATCCTTCAGCTCCTCATAGAGCAGAAGAATAAAATCGTCACCAGAGACCAGTTGATGAACAGCCTTTGGGACGACAAGCGCTTCATCAGCGACAATACGCTGACGGTCAATGTCAACCGGCTGCGCAAGCGCCTTGATGAGCTAGGACTCGGACAATACATACTAACGAAAGTCGGACAGGGATATATGGCGCTTGAAGAGGCAAAGAATTATGATTCGTAACTTCCTGACTGAACGAGTCAGCTGGATTCTCCTGTTCGCTGCATTGCAAGTTTTCGGCCTGTTCATTGCATATATTGACGCGGCGATCCCATTCGGCCCCATACTCTATATTTCTTTCTTGTCCTTCTTACTTTTTATCGTCTTTTTATGCTTCCGTTATTTTAAAGAAACGAGATTTTACCGAAGCCTGGAAGATTGGGAAAGCAGCCTCGACCTTTCGGAAGTTGCAGAACCCGTTAGCCCTTTTGAAACAATTGTCGAGCGCAGCATCACGGAGCAAACTGCGCTGCTGAAAGCAGAGCTGTCAGAAAACCGCATCCATTTGGAGCAGGAGAAAGACGATCTTCTATCCTGGATTCATGAAGTCAAAACTCCTTTGACCGCCATGCAATTGATGATTGGACGCGTCGAAAATGAATCGCTGAAAGCCCATCTGAACCAAGAATGGCTTCGGATTCACTTACTTTTGGACCAGCAACTCCACCAAAAACGTCTGACGGTCATCGAGAACGACCTTTATATCGAACAAATCAATCTTGAATCGATTGTTTTCACTGAAATCAAAACCGTGCAATCATGGTGCATACAAAAAGGCATTGGCTTTGACATACAGCTCGACATAACGGATGTACTGAGTGATGCTAAGTGGCTGTCCTTCATCATCCGTCAGCTGTTGACCAATGCTATCAAATATAGTGACGCAAGCGACATCCAGATTCGAAGCTACAGTCAAGACGGCCAGACCTTCCTGGATATAGTGGACCAAGGAAGAGGAATCGATCCGAAAGACCTTCCAAGAATCTTTGACAAAGGGTTCACTTCAACGACCAATCACCGGGAGCAGGCCTCGACCGGAATCGGCCTCTATTTGGCGAAAAAAGCGGCAGCCCCCCTTCTCATCAAAATTGATGTGGAGTCTCAGATTGGTCAAGGGACGACTGTCACTTTATCATTTCCTAAACGAAATGAATTTCTGAACTTACAGGGCATGTGACAAAAGTGTCACATGCTTTTGTTTTTTGTTCGGCCAATCGCAGGATTAACATGTCATTCCTTTTTATAATTAACTCATCCCAACAAAACAAAAGGAGTATGGACATATGAACATATTGGAAGCAAGAAAAATCCGTAAGAGCTACGGTAGCAAGTTAAATAGACAGGAAGTACTAAAAGGCATAGACATCAGTATCCAGAAAGGTGAATTCGTCAGCATCATGGGCGCATCCGGATCCGGTAAGACGACTTTGCTGAATGTTCTTTCCACTATCGACCATATAAGCGAAGGTACCATCCAGATCAATGGCAGTGAAATGAACCGAATGAAGGAGAAACAGCTGGCCGAATTCCGCAAAAACCATCTCGGTTTCATCTTCCAGGAATACAACCTGCTTGACACCCTGACGGTAAAGGAAAATATCCTGCTGCCGTTATCAATCACCAAATTGCCGAAAAAGGAAGCCGAAGACAAGTTTACGGCATTGGCTAGTGGGCTCGGCATTCTGGAGATTGCGCATAAATATCCGAACGAAATATCAGGCGGCCAAAAGCAGCGGACTTCTGCAGCACGGGCATTCATCCATGAACCAAGCATTATTTTCGCGGATGAGCCGACCGGCGCTCTTGACTCAAAATCCGCTTCAGACTTGCTGAACAAACTGAGCGAATTGAACAGGCAGAGACAGTCAACTATCGCAATGGTGACACATGACCCTACCGCTGCCAGCTTCTGCAGCCGGGTGATTTTCATCAAGGACGGCCAAGTGTATACGCAACTGCATAAAGGGAATCAATCCAGAAAGACGTTCTTCGAAGATATCATCAAAACGCAAGGTGTGCTTGGAGGAGTTCAGAATGAACATTAACATCATCATCTTCCGCAACCTGAAAAAGAATCTCAAAAATTATTATCTATATGTATTTGCACTCGTATTCAGTGTCGCACTGTATTTCTCATTCGTCACCCTGCAATACGATCCGGCGATGGATGCAACGAAAGGCACAATCAAAGGCGGGGCTTCCATTCGTGCAGCCTCCATCCTGCTTGTGGCGATTGTCACGATATTCGTGCTGTATGCCAACACGATTTTCATTAAACGGCGCAGCCGAGAAATCGGCTTGTTCCAACTAATCGGCATGACCAAAGCGAAAATATTCCGTATCCTGAGCATCGAGAATCTCATCCTTTATTTCAGCTCAATCGTATTGGGGATTTTTATCGGGTTTTCATTTTCTAAATTGGCTTTGATGATTCTATTTAAACTGACGGCAGTGGATACTGCGGCCACCCTCCAGTTTTCAACACAGGCGTTCATCCAGACATTGGCTGTTTTCATCGGGATCTTTTTATTGATTTTGGTGATGAATTATTTGTTCATCCGAAAGCAAAGCATATTATCCTTATTCACTTTGACGTCCTCCACGGAAAGCCATGTGAAGAAAACATCCAAATGGGAAATCGCCATTGGCATTGCAGGATTGTTTTTAATCGGTTCAGGATACTTCGTATCATCCAGATTGTTCGAAGGCGATTTCTCGGGGATGACTGGGCTTTTCATTGCCATGGCGTACACACTAGCTTCAGTCATTATCGGGACATACTTGTTCTATAAAGGGTCGGTCAGTTTCCTTGCCAATTTGATCCGAAAGAAAAAAGATGGTCATTTAACCGTCCATGAAGTGCTGTCACTGTCCTCCATCCAGTTTAGGCTGAAATCAAACGCACTGCTGCTGACGATTATCACGGCAGTATCGGCACTGGCAATTGGCTTGCTGTGCTTAAGCTATATCTCTTATTATTCAGCAGAAAAGACGGCAACGGATTATTCCCCTGCTCACTTTTCACTAACGGATACAGCTGCCGCTGATAAATTCAAGCATTCACTGGAGACGGAGGGCATCAAGTACCGTGAAACTTTGATCGACGTCCTCACTGTGAAAATCAATGCCTCTGACATTATGGAAACAGAAATGCCGGAGCTTGCGAAGGATGCAGCTGCCATGTCGCTTCCTGTCGTCAGCGACAGCAGTGTCAAAAGCATTGATGTCAAGGCGGATGAAACGGTCTTCACTGGGACCAGCAATTTGCTCCAGAAAATCATCAAAATTAAAGACTCAGGAAACATTGAGCTGATTGGCAAAACAGAACGTATCCCACAGAAGTTCATAGGGATGGAGAAGGACTTCGTCGTCTCCTGGTACTTCACGGATGGCGGACTTCCAATCGCTGTCGTCGACAAAACTGTGTTCAAGCGATTGAAAAATGATGTGGATCCCGCTATTCAAAAAGAATCCATGGTTTATATCGGCATCGACATAGCCGATGAAAAGGAAATCGTTCGTGCGAATGAACTGTTTGCAGAAAACGGATTGAATGGCAACTATGCCAACGATTCCCGCCTGGATATAAGCAAGAAGCAGAAAAATACGATGGGCCTAGCCATGTTCATTGTTGGATTCCTCGGGCTCACTTTCCTAATCACTTCCGGCTGTATCCTGTACTTCAAGCAGATGGGCGAGAGTGATGAAGAAAAACCGAATTACACCATTCTGCGAAAGCTTGGTTTTACACAAAGCGATTTGCTGAAAGGAATCCGCTATAAACAGCTGTTCAATTTCGGCATTCCTTTAATCGTCGGACTCGCACACAGCTACTTTGCGGTCCAATCGGGCTGGTTCCTGTTCGGGACCGAGCTATGGGCTCCGATGTTTATCGTCATGGGGATTTACACAGCTTTATATTCGATCTTTGGACTATTGTCAATTCTGTATTCCAAGAAGGTAATCAAGGAGTCTCTTTAGTAGCATCGGATTAGAACGAACTGCTAGAGTCGAGTTTATCTTCTAGTATTCATTCTAATATTTAAAGGTTTCGTGACGATCCTAGTTTTCGAAGTGTGAAGTGGAACAAGAAGTTATCACATTCTGCGGCATCTCTTCTGTATTAGAATACGATCATCATCATCCCTATCATTAGTACAAAAAAGACAGCTTCTCCTTTAATCCGGAGAAGCTGTCTTTTCATGTAAATCATAAGGGTTAAAGATTTTATTTTGCATTCACATCGGGCTGATGAATTCCGAATATATTGCCTTCGGTATCGATATAGTATCCTTGCCATGCCATTCCAGGCAGGGCATATTTGGGCATTGCGACCTTGCCGCCATTCTCAATAATTTTTGCTTCCGTTAAATCGTAATTTTCCACTCCCATTGTACAAGCAAATCCATTTAAAGCTTGGTTCGTTTCCGGCGGAGCACTTTGACGTTGCATTAAAGCACCATTGATTCCAGGTTCCTTTTCATCACCAGTCACTGCTCCAAAGTAAGGCATTCCTGCATATTCACTATAATCTTGAAATGACCATCCAAATACCTCTCCATAAAATTTCTTTGCCTGTTCCATGTCATTCACATGAATTTCGAAATGAACTAATCTCCCCATAATTACCTCCTATTAATTGATTACATACATTGTCTTTCACCAAAGGCAAATGGACATTCTTCCACCTTGATAAAAGGGGTTTCTATAATGTAAGTATTCTCTGTCTATAGTCCAGGTTCCTTTTTCAACTATAAAAAATTTTTCATTTCCATTACTTTTTGCGAGCAGAATAACTCTTAGGTAGTTCAAGATTATGCTGCTCCATGACCACACGTAGGCGGTCTGGGTAGTCAGTGATGATTCCATCTACGCCATCATCGATAAGCTTGTCCATAGTAGGCTCGTCGTCGACTGTCCACGGAATGACCTTCATGCCGTACTTATGCGCATCCTGAACCATACTCTTTGTCACATACGGCACATAGCTCTCATCAGTGACTTTTCCATTCTGCGGGAAACCATGAACTGGTGAAATGGCGTCAACGCCGAACGAGTGGGCCGCCGCAACGAGGTCTCCCCCAAAGTCGTCTATGTCAATACCACCCAACCAAGGAGATGCACCCGGTTGACCTGGTTGCAGGAATTGAGGACCGTTAGTCAGTGCGATTAGGGGCAAGCGAGGTTCAACCTCTTTCATTCGCATGAGCGCACCCCAATCGAAGCTTTGGATTGAAACTCGGTTAAGCATTCCGGCTTCGCGAACCTCTTGGGCAACAATCTGCACGAATTCTTCACGTGGAGCTGTTTGCTCCGGTGCCCCGGCTTCCACCTTCATCTCGATATTCATCCAGACATTATTAGCGTTGTAGAGCTTGACAAGATCGAAAACCTCGGATAGAAGTGGCATCTGTGCACCAGTGCTCAGGGCCTGACCTGGGTATTGCGGCAACATTTGTGAACCGCAGTCCAGCGTACGTACCTGAGCAAGAGTTAGATCCTTTATATACTTGCCAACGTAAGGATACTCAGGGTCTCCAGTAAATGCCGGGCCTTTGTCTTTACACTTGGCACCCGATATCTTACGGTCGTGAGTAATAACTGCTTGATGGTCTTCAGTAATCTGCACGTCAAGTTCGAGTGTACTCACCCCGAGCTCGAGGGCCTTGGAAAACGATGCAATTGTGGACTCAACGGTGAGCCCAAGTCCGCCGCGGTGCGCCTGAAGATCAAACTCTTTGGGACCAAAGCTCTTCGAGTTGTGTGACCAAGACGGGTTTATAGCGGCTGAGGCTGGTTGTACTGACACTTGGCTTGCCGCTGAACACACCATAAGGGTAGCCATTGTTGCTAATATAAAATTTTTCCTCTTCATATTGCTCATCTCCTTATAAAATCTATTACTCTTATAAGTTTAGATGATTGATGTAAATCCTTGATTAATATGATAATAAGAGAAAGTAAATATAAATAAGTAAATGGTCTTGGTGCCGCCCTTTTCATTAAATAATTTCCTCTTGCTTTATTTGAGAGAATGGAACTTTTCCCCTTTTTATCGGAAGCCTACTATGGTTAAGGATAATTCAATATTAAAAAGCCTAATTTCTCAATTTAACGCTGAGAAATTAGGCTTATTTTTCATTGCTCCATTACAGTGCCATATTATTGAATAACATTATGATACGCTTCTTCGTGGCACATCTATATGAATTTTTTCTATTTTCGAATCGCTGCTTTTTCTCTAAAATCAATGATTAGATCCAACTTAATCATAAAGTAAACACCTAGAATTCCATTTAAGCCATATGTCGCTTTTGTAATTTCTACTTGTACTTTAAATGAATCTGCAAGGTTAGTGAATTACATTGATTTTATACTTTAAGGCGATAAATATTACTTGTATTCGGTAATACCTATTTATATTTCCCTAGTTTCTTCCCTTAGCCATACTCTCTCTTCTTCATTTAAATAAGGAGCTAGCTTTGTGTATACCTCTTGATGATAATTATTTAACCATTGCTTTTCACTCTCTGTTAACATATCTTTATTGATACCGGCTAAATCAATTGGGCAATACGTGATTGTTTCAAACTTCATAAATTGACCAAACTCTGTTTTCTCGTCTTCAACTACTAACATCATATTTTCAATTCTAATTCCATATTTACCTTCGAGGTAAATTCCGGGTTCATTCGTAATAATCATGCCTTTTTCTAATATAACATTATTATTATCATTCCTTATGCTTTGTGGTCCTTCATGAACATTCAAGAAAAAACCTACCCCATGTCCAGTCCCGCATTTATAGTCCAAACCATACTGCCAAATTGGTTGTCTTGCTAAAACATCTAAGTTAGAGCCTGTTGCTCCGTATAAATATTTTACTGAGCTTAATGCAATAAATCCTTTTAACACCAAAGTAAAATCTCTTTTTTGTTCATCGGTAAGTTTTCCTAAAACAATCGTTCTTGTAATATCTGTTGTTCCATCATAATACTGTCCGCCTGAATCAATTAAAAAAAGACCTTCATTCTTAAGAGTATATTGGGTTTCTTTATTGGCTTTATAATGCATCATCGCAGCATGTTCTTTATAACCCGCTATCGTATCAAAGCTAGGTCCAACAAATCCTTCCTGCCCCCTTCTGAAATCTTCTAATCTTTCTTCTGCAGTAATCTCTGTAATTTCTTCTTTATCTACAGAGTTTTTTAGCCATTTTATAAATTTCACCATGGCTAAACCATCTTTTATTTCACACCATTTTAAATTTTTTATCTCAACTTCATTTTTAATAGCTTTTAAATTAGTCGTGATGTTAGGAATTTCAATTTTCTTTGTATTACTGTTAATGGCATTATATAAACTGATATTTGTTTTATTCGTATCTAAAATAACGGCATCTCCGTCTGAAAGATTTCTCAAGAATGTTTGTATTTCATGATTCGCTTTTAACTCGATTCCTTCAGCCTCCAGTTCTAATTTAACCAAAGCTGGAACCTTGCAAGAATCAATAAATAAATAACATTTATGTTCTGCTACGATTACATTAGCTATTACAATTGGATTGTTAGGCACATCGGCTCCTCTTATATTTAAAAGCCATGCAATGTCATCAAGGGAAGTTAAAATATAATAATTTGCTCCATTATTTTTCATTTCTTCTCTTACTTCACTTAATTTTTCTACTCGTGATTTGCCTGCATATTTTACGTCATGAGTAAACATTGGTCCTTTAGGAATCTCCGGTCTATCTTCCCACAGATCACCAATTAAATCTTGATTCATTTTTAATGCGATTCTCTTTGCTTTTAGATCTTTTTCCATCTTTTTAACCATATTAATTGAAAAAACATTTCCATCAAAGCCCACAATGCCTCCTTCATTAAGAACATCTGTTAGCCATTCTGAATAAAATGGTACCCCTGGATCCATCATTCTAAATAATCTGATTCCTGAGCCCTCAAGCTGCTCTTCAGCTTGAATATAGTATCTACCATCTGTCCATAACCCAGCATCCTCTAATGTAATAACTACAGTACCTGCTGACCCTGTAAATCCCGATATCCATTGTCTACATTTCCAATGTTCTGCTACATATTCACTCTGATGTGCATCAAAACTGGGAATTATATAAGCATCCATTTGATTTTCTTTCATTAGCTGCCTTAACTTTTCGACCCTATCTCTGATATTCATTACTAATACCTCCATTTTCCTTAAGACTAAATTCTTTACTTTCACGGTCATACAGCCATGCGGCTAGTACTATACTAATTATTCCGGCTGTAAGCTTTGATATTATAAATGCTCCTATCATATCTGGTGCTACTCCTGACACAAATCCAAGTTGACCACCAAATACAAATGCTCCACTTACTCCAAAGGCAGTACATACCACTTTTCCTTTAGGATTCATTTCCTTATATGTTCCAAATATCAGCAGATTACTAGCTAAACTTCCTAGAATGCCTGCTACTGACACTGAATTAATTCCAAATTTCTCCCCTATTTTTTCAAAACTATTTTTAAAAATTCGATTAATAAGCGCTAGCATAGGATATGCTCCACCTAAAACAAATGCGATCTTGGCTACTATAACAGTAGATTCAGATAGTGGTGCTAATCCTGATACAAGCCTTACATCAAATATCACTTCTATACCTTGTAAAAGTAACCCAACAGTACTCAAACTCACTATAAGCTTTCCAAATACATTAAAAACTTTTATAAAAACATGAGGAACTTTTAATAATCCTGCCCCTAAAATAATGGCAAAAACAAATATAGGGACCAGATTCAACACTAATATATTGATATTTATTTTTTGCCATAAGCCTGCTGCAAGACATCCTATTGGTATAGTAATAATTCCAACCAACACACCCTTAGAAAAGTATTTTTCATCCTCTTTAGAAAGCATCCCTAACGCGACAGGTATTGTAAAACTAATTGTGGCTCCTAAAGTAGATGCAATGATAATTCCTGAGAATGCCCCCATTTCCTCTGTCAATGCTAGCTTATTAGCCATTTGATAGCCCCCCATATCTACAGCTAAAAATGCTGCTGGAACTATAGAGGGATCTAGATGAAAAAATCTACAGATTGGAATAATCACAACAGATAAAAAATTTGTAAATATAGGGACTAATGAAATTATTCCTATCATGCCAAGCCCTAAAGCCCCCATGGTCTTTATGCCTTCCTCAAATTTCCCACCCAGTTTCAAATGATTTCCGGTAATATAATCAATAGCTCCGATTACAAAAAAAGAACCAATTAGATATAATATTAATTTATCCATTGTAATTACCACTTTCTATTAACTTTATATAATGTCTTTACTAGTCAGCATCTGTATTATCAAATCCTCTATTGTAGATATAATTAGGCGTATTAACAGCTATAAGCTTGACCATTTTATTAGTATAATTAGCCCAATTGTGGGCAATATTTGAGTCCATATGAACACTGTCACCAGGATATACTTCATGCCTCTCACCATTTATGTAAACTGTTAATATACCCTCTAAAACATAAATGAACTCTTCTCCCTCATGCTTATAGGATAATATTTCTTCATCTTTCTTTTGAGGAAGAATTTCTATAAGCCTTGGAACAAGTTGTTTATTTTCCAAATTTGTACTTAAACTATACTTAATAAAACCACCTTCTACTGAATCCATTATTTTTTGTTCATAACTTCTTAAAACCATATCTTTCCTTTTAAGTGGATAATCAAAAAAATGTGTTAAATGTACTTCCAAAATATCAGCTAGTTTTTCAAGTGAATCCACTGCTATGGTAGTAAGCCCTCTTTCTAATTGAGACAGAAATCCAACAGATAGTTCGCTTTTTTCACTTAACTCTTTCAAAGTAATTCCTTTTTCAGTCCTCAATTTCTTTATTTCCATTCCTATATTCATCACTTCACCCCGAATTTCATATTCGTGAATAATATAATATATATCAGAGTATAATTCAATCTATTATGAAATAATTTCATAAATATGAAATTCATTTGATTAACGTTATCATATATTCTCGCAAGAACAGTCCGTAGAATAATACAATCTGACACAAAAAAAAGACGCTTGATCTATTAGATCAATGCGCCTAGATTGTTAAATAAAATGGTGGATTAACTACACAGTAATAAAAGTACATGAAAAAATCTGTATATGATTTATAAAGGCCGATTTTCTTTTAGTAAAGAAAATCAGCCTTAGTTTTTTATTTAATTTAATTTAAAACCGCATTTATTTGTGGTAAGGTTCCCCGTGGTGTATCTAAATGAGGTTTTTATAAATTTGATATCCTAATATCCCAAAATAGCAACATACTGATCTTGCAAAACAAACCTATTATCCAACCATGCTAAAGTATTCAAAACAAACCCTAAAGAATCAGCATTATATCTCCCAGCAATTTTCTGATAGGCCAATAGCTCATACCGTTTATTTAAATCAAAATCTACAGGATATAAACCACTAAGAGGATTTACAAATCCAGTAATAGGACTCTTCAGTTTGCCATTTTCATCATATATTTCATTTAAATACTCGCTGCCTTTTGTGGATATGTCAATAATGTACTTTTTATTATTTATTATGCTAACAACTTCCACTTTGTAATAATCTTGATAAGTAACCTCATATTGGTACTGCTCATTATATACATTAAAATCAAATAATAATTGTGCTGTATTATCCACAAAGGAATAAATATAATGGTACATAATTCCACCACTACCACCTGTAGCAATACTTATGAAAATATCATCTACTCCATTCCCAGTAAAATCCCCCAAGAATACAGTAGGATTGTAGCCTGCATTTTCACGAAGTGGGACACTTGTTAACTCGCCAGATCTTCCATCTTGAACGAGCAGGGTGATATTTTGAATAAATGGACTATCTGGAGTCATTATGCCGGTTAAATAGACATTATCAGGTACTCTATCCCCAGTTACATCTCCACGAGCAAACGAAACTACATTCGGAGGATTCATATTCGTCCAATCGTAATAATTATTCATAACATGCTCCTTTACATAATACCTATAATCATCATTTTCCTACGTTCTAAAAGAATTCTAGCTACTGTTTATTAGTATTTATTAAGTAACATCTTATGCCCCGATATTATTATCGAACAATCAAACCTTCACCTTAAATCCTCCAAACCGAAATTTACTTTTGTATATGGCCCTACCACAATGAGCATACCAGCCCAAACCACTCCCTATAAAATTATTGTTATGTGTTGAAAAAAAAGTTAGGCTCCATAAATGTATGCTACGGTTCCATAACTCATATCTTTTTGATTCGTTACAATTCGATTTCATCCATTAGAAGAAAGGACTTCGCCTCTATAATCAACTTGGTGTACCATATGCAAATCAATACTTATATGACACCATAAGGGTAAGTAAATATTTTATAGCTAAAATACACATGTATGTGAGTACAAGTTGATAGGTAAATGACTAGATGCAGGAGCACCAACTTCACCACTACCATCTTTGGTCCCTCTACAACAAGTAGAAACATATGCTAAATATATAACAAAAACGGAGCGCCAATTCTTTGGCACTCCGTTTTACATTTTTGCTTTACTGGTTTGTTTACGTCTATGAAGGAATTTACGACCTGTTAGAGAAATCAGTAACAAGACCAGTACTAGTACTAAAATTTGCATATATGATAAATTAAAATATTTAGCACCTGTAACAATTAATAGTGTAGAAAGCGTACCTTTTACAGTGAAAAAAATAATAATCCATAATCCGCTTTTTTTCCAGTTCATTTATATTTTACCCCTTTGATAGTTCTTGAAAGTGATATCTTAATAGAAATCTAATACATTAAGAAATAAAAAAGTAGATTTTTTTTAAAAAACAAAAATCATGTCAATTTAATGTAACTAATTCATGTTAAATGAAATTGATAATCATTGTCAAATTTACTAAGGATTTTTAAATGTCTAATTGTTTTTCCATAAGCCTATATTTCCTTTTACTTGCACCGCCTAATCGAAAGGTTAGAAATAAAAGCAGACGGAACAGCGAGAATCTTTTATAGATTCTCGTTGCCATCTGCTATTGTTTAACGTAATTTTAGCAACACGTAGCACTCCACATGTGCAGAGTGTATGTGGCAACACAAGGGTGCTGGTGGGTTTATTACATTCTTAAGACGTTTTTCTTTTAGAAAACAGACTTTATCAAAACAAAAGCTACCGGCTGAAAAGGAACTTGAAACTGAATAAAATAAGTACACATGAGTTGATGTGATTCATTTTTTCTCTAACTTTTTGAGGGTTACATCATTTCACTGTCCCCGTCCCATCAACATTCTTTTCCAAAGTTATCAAGCAATGTACGCACTTCATCTGTTGATTTCGTGTTCATCAATTGATTTCTTAATTCACCAGCTCCACGGAATCCTTTGACATAAATTTTGAAAAAACGATGAAGCCCTGTGATTGAACGTGGCAGTGCTTCCGCATATTGATCTTGAAGATCAAGCTGCAGTCTTAAAAGATCAAGGTATTCTTTACTGCTATGCTCTTTTGGCTCTTTTTCAAAAGCAAAAGGATTTTTAAAAATACCTCGCCCGATCATAACTCCATCAATACCATATTGTTCAGCAAGCTGCAGCCCAGTTTGACGGTCAGGAATGTCTCCATTGATTGTTAGCAGCGTATTTGGTGCGATACGGTCACGTAATTTTTTGATTTCCGGAATTAGCTCCCAATGCGCATCTACCTGGCTCATTTCCTTTCTTGTACGTAAATGAATAGAAAGGTTCGCAATATCCTGTTTTAAAATGTGCGTTAGCCACTCCTCCCACTCATTTACATCCTCATAGCCAAGTCGAGTTTTCACGCTGACAGGCAGTCCGCCCGCTTTTGCTGCTTGAATAAGTTCTGCCGCAACGTCTGGACGCAGAATAAGGCCACTACCCTTCCCTCTCGATGCCACATTAGGTACAGGGCAGCCCATATTAATATCGATGCCTTTAAATCCTAGCTCTGCCATGCCAATACTCATTTGACGGAAATATTCGGGATTATCCCCCCAAATATGTGCCACCAATGGCTGTTCATCTTCTGTAAAAGTCAAACGGCCACGCACACTTTTCATGCCCTCTGGATGACAATAGCTATCCGAGTTTGTAAACTCTGTGAAAAATACATCCGGTCTACCTGCTTTACTTACTACGTGACGAAAAACAACATCTGTCACATCTTCCATTGGTGCAAGTACAAAAAATGGTCGTGGTAAATCACGCCAAAAATTATCTATCATTTCAAACTCAATTCCTCTCACTATGGATACAACTTCAAACTCTCGGTTAAAAAATATAAAGCGAAATGAAAAAAGGAACGTATTCCTCGATGGGAAATACGTTCTTTTATATATTATACTAACTCCAACCAAGCCACCGCTTCACAATGTGTCGTCTGTGGGAACATATCGACTGGTTGAACTTCTTGCGTAACATACCCACCATCTTCTAATATGCGTAAATCTCTTGCCAAGGTACCTGGATTACATGATACATAAACTACACGCTTCGGCTTTTGTTCCAAAATCGTCTGCAATAATGCTTCGTCGCATCCTTTACGTGGAGGATCGACTACTAGTACATCGGCAGTTTTTCCTTCTTTATACCACTTTGGGATGACGACTTCTGCTGGGCCAGCTTCGAAGTAAGTGTTTGTGAAGCCATTGATTTCCGCGTTTCGTTTGGCATCTTCGATGGCTTGTGGAACGATTTCCACACCCAATACTTGTTTCGCTTTTTTAGCGAGGAACAAAGAAATGGTGCCGATTCCGCAGTAGGCATCAATGACGGTTTCTCCACCAGTCAGTTGTGCGTAGTCCAGTGCTTGTTGGTACAACACTTCGGTTTGTTCTGGATTCACTTGATAGAACGAACGTGCTGAAATTTCAAAACGCACATCACCGATCAAATCTTCAATGGCGTCTTTGCCCCAAAGTGTGATGGTCTTGTCGCCGAAGATAACGTTGGTTTTTTCTTCGTTTACGTTTTGAACGATGGAAGTGACTTGCGGCAAGATACGTTGGATAACGGCCACTGCTTCGTCTTTTTCCTTGAATTTCTTTTTCTTCGTAATGAGCACGACCATGATTTCACCAGTTGCGCGGCCTTTGCGCACAACAACATGACGTAGCATCCCTTGGTGAGATTTTTCTTCATACGGCATGATGCCGAGGTTGCCGAGTTCTTTCTTCAATTCACGTAGGATGTCGTCCGCTTCTTCGGTCTGGATGATACAGATATCCGTGTCGACAATTTCATGTGAACGGGTTTTATAGAACCCACCGACCACTCGTCCATCTTGCAATCCGAATGGAATTTGAGATTTGTTGCGGTAACGCCAAGGGTTGTCCATTCCTTTTACAGGAAGGACAGGCACGTCTGGCAGTTTCCCGATTCTAGTCATCGCATTTTTAACCATTTGCTGTTTCCACAGAAGCTGTCCTTCGTAGGATAGATGCTGAACTTGGCAGCCTCCACATTCATCAAATACATGGCAAGGTGGTGCAACACGGTGTTCAGATGGTTTGATAACTTCAATCAATTTGGCAAAGCCATACGATTTCAAGGTTTTCAGGACATGGACTTCTGCCATTTCTCCAGGCAGTGCGCCCACGATAAATAACGGGTAGCCATTTACTTTGGCGACTCCCGCTCCGTCATGCGTCAGATCTTCTATATGAACCGTGATTCGGTCGTTTTTTTGTACTGGTAAAGACATTCAACTTCCTCCATTTCAATTGCTTTTATTGTAGCATGAAGGCATGAAAAAAGCAGAATGGCTTATACCATTTATCTATTCACCTTAACATGTCATTAACGATGATCATTTCAGCGTCTACAACTTAATATAAGCGCTGCTGACAAGGTGGAAATGGATTTATGTCTTGGATCGTTTGATATTCATAATGCTTAATCGCAAACTGGGTGTGATATAAGTACTCCATGATGTAAAGTTGATCGCCATCAGCATTGCATAATATACCGGAAGTTCCTTGACCATTTGTAAATGAAACACCTATCGGCTGACCAATTAAGTGCCAGATTTTCTGTTGCCAATTCATAAAAAATCACTCCTTTTAGTTACCATATGGAGCTTTGCAAAATATGTGCAGTCAATCTGGGTCGGTGTTAAATTTACTCTGGACCTATGAAAATTTATAGGTTAATAGTAAACTACGCTTAACAGACTAGAAGTTTTGTTGTATAGACTATGTAAAAATAAAATGGGGGCATCGAAATAATAATGAGGAAGTTCCCCAAAATTCTCCTAAAAGTGGTTTCAACCATCCTGATCTGTTTTGTGGTGCTTAAGTTAAATTCGTTTCATGACAAAAAATTGGCGGATGATCGGATTGGCAAGGTAATTGAATTACAAGGGGCAAATCTGGAGGAAGCAAGAATCGAAAGAGATTTCTATGACTACTTCGAATCCGGATATGTAAAAGATATATATTTCAACGACGATCCAGATATAGAATACAGGTACGTTTACGAAAAGTCTCGGGATATGGTATATGTGTCGGCTTTTGTTGGAAATGCTTCTATCGACCTGACAAACAAGGTTGCTAAATATGAAGAATTCATGGACGTGTATTTCAATTCGGGTGGTAATATTGAAAGAGTTGAAAAAAGATAGTCGTGTTTTCATTTTTATGCTTACAAAAAAAAAATTCACTCTCAAGGGGCGATTACATTGGAACAGGCAAAACAAAAGATTCATTCATTTTTAATGTTTGAAGGGGCTGCGGAAGAAGCAATCAATACCTATACGTCACTATTTGATCAGTCCGAAATCATTAATATTAATCGTTACGAAGCGAACCAAGGCGGCAAAGAAGGTTCAGTTATGCACGCTATATTCTCTATTAAAGGACAAGAGTTCATGGCTAGTGACAGTTATGTTCAGCATGCTTTTACATTCACCCCGTCGATTTCATTGTTTGTGACATGTGACTCCGAAGAAGAAATTGATCAGGCTTTCGAGAAATTGTCTCAAGGCGGAGAAGTATTGATGCCACTGGGTGCCTATCCATTCAGTCCAAAGTTTGGATGGATTAACGATCGATTCGGTGTTTCTTGGCAATTGAGTCTTCCCATCTATTAATCATTGAAGGGGGCTTCCTTATTGGAAGCCCCCTTCTCTTTAACCATCACATTGGTTAGTTCGCTCTTGTTCAATCAAATCAATAATCTTAATTTTTTTTTTATCTCTTTGAATGGTTATTTCGCAAGATTGCATTTTTTAATAATCTCACTATAAAAAGTGAGAATGAAATTACTCCTATTAAGCTTAAAGTTATTAAAAAAACAGTAAGAATAACATTCATTTTTAAACCCCCAAGAATTTTCTATTCTAATGCCAATTTAACGGCTTCCAGGGCATGTATCACAGTTGTATCAAATAAAGGAACTTCAGCGTCTTCAGGTCTTATTAATAATCCAATTTCTGTACACCCTAAGATAATTCCTTCTGCTCCATCATCTATTAAACTTTTGATTACTTTTTGATAGTACTCCCTTGAAGATTGCTGGATATCTCCTAAGCACAACTCTTCAAAAATCACCCTGTTAATAACTTCACGGTCCTCTTGATTAGGCACCAAAACCTTAATCCCATTAGACTCGATGCGTGATTTATAAAAGTCTTGTTCCATTGTATATTTAGTGCCTAGTAACCCTATCGTACGTACATCAGACTTAAGGATTTGATTCGCTGTGGCATCCGCAATATGTAGGATAGGGATGCTAATTTTTTCTTCAATATATGCAATCACTTTGTGCATAGTATTGGTACAAATGATAATAAAATCTGCCCCCGCTTTTTCTAAAGACAGTGCAACATCTCCTAATACATGTCCGGCTTTCTCCCACTCATCTTCTGCTTGATAACGCTGAATCTCAGCGAAGTCCACGCTATACATAATGCATTTAGCCGAATGTAATCCACCTAATTGCTTTTTTACTTCCTGGTTGATTAGCTGGTAATACTTAGCTGAGGACTCCCAGCTCATACCACCTATTAGACCAATAGTTTTCATAAATAATCTCCTATCATCAGTTTATGTCAGTGCACGATTGCTGCTCTCAAATTGCTGATGCCATTTTCTAAATACCCTTTTAGGCAGGTCAGCATATAAACCCAGCCTTCTTTGTTATTTAATAACTGACTAATTAATTCCTCGTCATTTTCATTCCAACCTTTTTCGTTCACTTCTATAATTGTCTTCGTATCATCTAGTTCGTTGAACATAATCGTCACAGTATGTTCTTCTCCTGATGGACCCCATTTGAAGACAATTTTTTTATTTTCCTGAATTTCCACTACGGTTACTTCCACTTCTGCATTGTATTCTTCATATCTCCAGGTAAAGGTCTTGCCTTGTTCCAATTTTCCAGAACCAGCTGAAAACCAAAAATTAGCCATTTGCTCTGGTTCAATGAACGCATTGAATACCTCATGTGCGGGTTTCATTATTTTTAATTTTGTATGTACTTGAATATCCATATATTTTTTAATCCCCTTTGTATTGTTTTTATTTTTATCCATACCTATATATTCAATATTAGTCGTTCAACACCTTTAAAAAATCTATATTCAGATCAAAGTGCTCTCCGTATGTCTATGTCTTGTTTAAGGTTTTAACTAAAAGCGGTTAGAATGAAAGTAAGGCGGAATCATCTCGCTTTATTATTGGAGGTTTTAATATGAAAGCACTTATATATAACACATTTGGCGGACCCGAAGTATTGGAATACCATGACATGCCCAACCCAGTTATCGATCCAAATGAAATTTTGATCCGCATGAAAGCGATTGGCTTGAACTTTGCCGACGTCTATAGGAGAAAAGGGAACTACCACCTTGAGGGGAAACCTCCTTATATTCTGGGGTATGAAGGAGCAGGCATTGTGGAACAAGTAGGAGCAGATATTCAAGGTATTCAAAAAGGGGACCGAATTGCATTTGCGGATGTCCCGTTTGCCAACGCCGAACTGGTGGCTGTTCCAATGGATAAAGCCATCCCCCTACCGGAGTCCATTTCATTTGAAGAAGCTTCTTCCGTCTTGTTACAAGGGTTAACAGCCCATTATTTGACGAAAGACAGTTATGCAGTAAAAAAGAATGATGTAGTACTTGTACACGCGGCTGCTGGCGGTGTGGGGCAGCTTCTAATTCAGATAGCCAAGTTGCTTGGTGGAAAAGTAATTGGTTTGACATCTTCAGAGGAAAAAGCAAAAGCAGCGAAAGGAGCCGGCGCGGATGATGTGTTTCTTTACAAGGATGACTGGAAATCGGCAGTTCTTCATGAAACGAACGGCAAAGGTGTAGATGTCGTGTATGAGTCCGTGGGTTCTACATTGATGGACAGTTTTGCGGCAACTCGAGTCGGTGGTACGGTTGTCTTCTATGGAATGGCTGGTGGTGACCCGGTTTCTGTTGACCCACGCATGTTGATGGATACATCTAAAACGCTGACAGGCGGAGACTTATGGAATGTCTTGACCTCTAGAGAAGAACGAGTGGCTCGTTCAGGTGAGTTGTTCCGATGGATGGAAGAAGGAAATGTGAAATTAGCGAAGCCGACAACGTTTGCTTTGCATGAGGGACAGGAAGCCCACCGCTACTTGGAAAGCCGAAAAAGTACTGGGAAAATTTTATTGATTCCTTCGAATGGAGTGTCAGAATGATTACTTTTCAAAAAGACGGTTTAACGGTTTTTCAGAGCGCGCTATGGAAAACGACAAGCTCAGTAGTTGAGACGGATGACTTGATCTTGGTTGTCGATCCCACCTGGCTCCCCCTTGAAATTCAGGAGATACAGGAATTTGTGGCAAGCATACGCAACGGCAAAGACTTATATCTGTTATTCACACATGGTGATTTTGATCACATTATCGGATATCACGCATTCCCGGATGCCAAAGTAATCGGTAGTAAGGGCATGCAGGAACATCCGAGAAAACAATACAAGCTCGATTTAATTCAGCATTTTGATAATGAATATTATGTTGAGAGAACTTATCCTATAGAGTTCCCAACAATTGATTTGGTCATTGAAAAGGATGGACAACAACTCGTCCTAGGCGATACAACGATGACCTTTTATTTATCCCCCGGACACACGCATGATGGATTATTTACTGTCATCGAGCCCCTGGGCATCTGGATAACTGGAGACTATCTCTCCGATTTTGAACTTCCCTATTTATTCGATAGTGCAAATGCATACCTAGAAACACTTCATAAAGCGCAGGCAATTTTGGATTCTCATAATATTAAGGTACTAGTTCCAGGGCATGGACAAGCTACAGACAATGAAAACGAGATAAAACGAAGAATTGAGCTGGCACATGATTATCTTGAGAGATTGATTGATGCTGTGAAAAGCGAGGATGCCGCAGCCATACTGGCATTGGAAAAAGAGATGCCTTTCCCATCGAATTTCACGAAAGAATGCCATCAGAAAAACGTAGAAATTATCCGTGAAGAAAATACTTAAACCCATTAGAAAACCGCTTGGTTCGTTAGAACCCAAGCGGTTTCTTTATTTCGATTATGCAACAGTTCGTCTACATTACTTTAATTTGTTAGCGTCTTGTTGTTTCATGGATTGAATCGTTCCTAATACAATTCCCATTACCTGTCCTTTAAGAGCATCCGGCACAGATTCATTGGTAGGATTGCGATAGATAAAGTGATTCGGTTCTCCGTTATATGAAAATCCGAGCTGCGTTAGGTCGTTCTTCAAAGAATCTGGTATTTGATTCGAACCTGTAGATTCTTCAAAATACTCTGTTGGAGCTACATATAGCTCTACATCATCGAGACTGGAAGAGACGATAAGCAGGTTTGTGTCACCAGATAGAACCCATTGTCCTTTAGAACGAATGGATATTCCCGCATGTTCTAACCCAGAGACTCCATCCAGATTCACACCAAAAATCTGATTGATCAATACTCTTATCTCTGCTCCAGTAATAGATTTATCCTGAACTTCAATGTACCGATCCATGACTTCATTTTTAGGCATGTCCATAATATCAGCATCCAGTTCCGTTGAGACTGCAGTTACATTTAAGGACCTGCGAAGACTTTCCATGACAGAAATGTTGTACATGGACACTTTATTACCGTAGTTTTTTTCTGAAATGTAATTCAAATCTATACCGAAAACGCCCTCTACCACTTCACGTACTTCTGTCCCGTTCACTTCAGTACCAAATGATTTTAAGTAAAGATCCATGACTTCCGTTTTTGGCATTTCATTAATATTTCCCACTGAATTTCCGATTGCTTTTATTACCGCTGCTGTATATTTGTTTTCCATAACATATCCACCTTCTCATCTTATTTCTCTAAACCCCATGTTATTAAAAATGCAATTCCAATTCTCTTAAGCTTTGCTACTTTCCTTGGAAATAGTGAATATGGTACAAAGAATATGTATCCATTAACTTATATATAATAGAATGTTAATTGTCAAACGTTCAAAAACTAAAAGTATGAACAAAGGAGAAAAACGATGCTTAAAAAACCTCTACATGATGAATACCCTGCTTATTACGAAAACTATATCGGGCTGGTACCAGATGGTGAACTGACAGATATTCTGAACACACAGATTCAGGACATGATTACACTATTTTCGAGCGTCGATGAAACGCAGGCGAATTATCGCTATGCCGAGAACAAATGGACATTGAAAGAAGTCATTGGCCATATCGCGGACACTGAACGGATTATGAGTTACCGACTACTACGAATAGCTAGAGGCGATCAAACGCCATTGTCTGGTTACGATGACGAACAATATGTCCGAGAGGCTTCTATTCATTCCCGCTCCCTATCAGATTTGCTTGAAGAATTGGTGGCAGTCCGATATTCAACTGTCAGTTTGATCAAAGGATTGAATGAAAACACATGGCCGAGAAAAGGTATCGCAAACAACGGAGAAATAACTGTCCGAGCACTGGCCAATATCATTGCAGGTCATGAACTTCACCATGTGAAGATTATCAAGGAAAAATATTTGAAGCGTTGAACTTATAAAAAAACGCTTGGATCTCATTGATTCAAGCGTTTTGAATTTGTTTATAGTGGAAGATCTTTCTCTTGTGGTTCTTCTACATCCTTTTCTTTCGCCAGGAACCAGCCTGCCGCTGCAATTCCAATCAACACAGTGTAGAAAATCAGCTTCCACTCTGTGGAATGGGCAAATTCATATGAAATAACGCCAACGTCTGGATGTCCCAACGTCAAGACGGCAAGTTTCACACCTACCCAGCCCACAATCGCAAACGCTGCGATTTCTAGACCCGGTTTTGAATGAAGCAACTTGACGAAGAAGTTGGCTGCAAAACGCATGATGATCAAGCCAATGAGACCTCCAGTGAAAATGACAAGGAACTTACCGCCGTCCATGCCGCCGATTGGAGGAAGATTGGTGTTCGGAAGTGTCATAGCTAGAGCTACTGCCGCCAAAATTGAATCCACCGCAAATGCGATGTCCGCCAATTCCACTTTGAATACCGTACCCCAGAAACCTGCTTTTTTCTTTTCCTTTGCTTCCTTTTGTACGCCTTTGTTATTAAAGTAAAGTTTTCGTGCAATATGGTTAATGGCGATGAATAACAGGTACAGTGCTCCGATTGCCTGCACTTGCCATACGTCCACTAGGAACGAAATGATGAATAATGAACCGAAGCGGAAAACGAACGCTCCAACGAGTCCGTAAAACAAAGCATTTCTTCTCTCGGCTTCCGGCAAATGTTTGACCATGATTGCTAGAACTAGCGCGTTATCTGCAGCAAGCAATCCTTCGAGCCCAATCAGTAGTAACAATACCCATCCATATTCCATCAAGATTGAAATATCCATTACTGATTCCTCCTTTAGAATTCAATTAACTTATCTTCGCAAAATGCGAGGGTTATACAGAGTCATTTACTGCAATTACTTGTATGACATCGTGGTCTAAGCTTTCCACTCCCTGTTTGAAAGCGAGTAGGGACTGGAATCGATAAGATGCACTGATAGCTGGCTGCATGGTTTTTGGGAGCCTAAATGTGAAAGGAACCTGATTAGTGGCATCTGATTCAATCAGCTTTGAGGTAAAAATGGTTACGGAATCGATTATTTCTTCTTCGGTTTTGTCCCCTTCACAGGTCTTCACCAAATCACAATCGATTCGTTTCAATTGTTGTTCAATCGTACCTCCTTTTACCAAGAAATTTCCCTTAACTAGCTCACCCGGCCTGTAAATATCTTTCTCAAGAATCAAATCAATTTTTGCCGACCCTATTCCAACTAACGCCATGTATTTCCTCAGTATCATATAAAATCCTCCTGTAATTTGTATTTAGTTGAGGCTCCATTTCGATTGGTCCGTTTCCAAAAATAAAAATAAAAAAACCTTTACCGGAAACGGCAAAGGTTTTTGAAAAAATAAAAGACCTTTACCAATGTTGGTAAAGGTCTTGCTAACAACGAAGTCGTTGCCAACAAAGCCGGGAGATTTTGGCCTCCGAAATGACGACTTTGCTGTAAAAGCTACTCCCCTTTAGGAGTTACGATTCAACTAATTACTATTAATATATTCTATTTAAGGGTAAATTGTCAAATACTTTAATTTTTCCATAGACAATTCGTCACTTAAAGACTTGTCCATTAACGAAAATCAAATAAACAGATTTCAACTATTTAACCAGAATAAAAAAACGCTTGGATATTCAATCATATCCAAGCGTTTTCATTTATCTATTCTTTTTTTCGTAATGGTCCGTCTTTTGGGGCGAACCAAAATGCTGTGATGATGGCACCGATAAGGACGATGAATGGTGCGTAAAAAATCATAAAATCCGTCATATGATTGGCCTCCTTTAGGCGTGGTTATCTTTATTCCCACGAACGTAGTCTTTATTGAACAGGAACAACTTCAGCAATAAATACAAGGATGGAAGCAATAATCCAAGTCCCGCAATGAAAGCAACAATCAAGGCGATGGCCATAGCTTCGTTCGTGAAACTATCGTAAATCGTCAAATAAGGATATAACAGGTACGGATAATGTGAAATCCCGTATCCGAAGAATGCCAAGGCAAACTGCCCAGTCAACAAACCGAACGCCAAGCCATAATTTTTACGTTTCAAAATCAGCCATACCGTTCCGACAAACATCAGGAATGAGATACCAAACACCCACCATAAATCAAGAATGCGCGCATAGTGTTCCGGATTATGTCCGCGAAGCTCGAAGATGATTCCGCCTGCTGTGATAATCGTTGGCAATGCCCAAATGAGCGAATACTTACGAAGCAATTCAGTTGCCGATTGGTCACCTGCTTTATTGGCATACCAAGTCAGGAAGACAGCTGAAATATAAAGCAGTGCCGCGATGCTCAGTACAACAATGCTCCAGGTCAACGGACTCGTAAAGAGCTTCCAGTAATCCAGGACGGGATGGTCATTTACCATTGAGATGAATCCACCTTCGGAAATCGTCAAAACGATCGAAAGTGATGCTGGGATAAACAAACCGGATAACCCGTACATGAAGGTATATCCTTTATGCCCATATGAACCATACATCGCAAATGCGTAATAGGATCCGCGGATTGCAAGCAGGATGATCGCGATGCTTGCAGGAACCAATAGAGTCGTCCCATAGTAGAATGCAGTTTTAGGGAAGAAACCGATAATCCCGACGAAGAAGAAAACGAGAAATACATTTGTTACTTCCCATACAGGTGAGAGGTAGCGCTCAATAATGTTCGTCAGGATATGGTCACGCCTAGTCAGTGTGTTATATGCATTGAAGAAACCTGCACCAAAGTCGATGGATCCGATTATCAAGTAGCCAAACAGGAAAATCCATAAGACAGAAAGTCCGACTATTTCGAGCGTCATACGAAGTCACCGCCTTTTTCTTTGCGTCTATCCTCAATTTCTTGCTCCACTGGATTCTTCTTGAACATGCGTCGGAGAATGACGACACTACCTACTCCAAGAATCAGATATAGACCGGCAAATAGCACCAGCATTAAATCCACTTGGCCACTGGTCGTAGCCGCATCCTCCACTCGCATGATGTTTCGCAAAATCCAAGGCTGACGGCCTACTTCTGCGAGCCACCAACCGAATTCAATTGCCAGCACTGCTAACGGTCCGCTCGCAACAAGCAGCCATCTGAACCATTTCGTCTGTACAATCGACCACTTTCTCCATACCGCGAATACATAGACGGCAGAAATGAAAGCTAGCCACATGCCGATTGTCACCATCATGTCAAATAAGTAATGAATGTATAGTGGTGGTTCCTCATCATCAGGCACTTGGTCAAGCCCCTTAACTTCAGAGAATGGGTCGCCATGGGCAAGAATACTCAGCGCATATGGAATTTTGATGGCATACTTAACTTCCCCGTCGTCCAGAACGCCGTACATGACTAACGAAGCATTTTCTTCCGTCTCAAAATGCCATTCCGCAGCAGCGAGTTTTTCAGGCTGGTACTCCGCCAAATATTTCCCGGAGAAGTCCCCGATTATCGCCGTTGCAATAGAGAAGATAAGGCCGAGCTTCATTGTTAAAAACAAGGCTTTTTTATGGTACACATGATTGGAGCCTCTCAATAATCGGTAAGCAGCAATCGAAGCAAGCACAAATGCCGCCGTCATGTAGGCTGTCACAACAACATGCGCCACTTTAGTAGGCATTGCAGGGTTGAACATGGCCAGCAGAGGATTGATGTTAATCAATTCCCCATCTACCAAATCAAATCCTTGAGGCGCATTCATGAATGCATTCACAATCGTAATAAATACCGCTGAAAATGATGCCCCGACTGCAACCGGAATCAGTAATAATAAATGTTTCTTTTGATTTTCAAATCGATCCCATGTATATAAATAAATCCCTAAAAATATGGCTTCAAAGAAAAACGCGAACGTTTCCATGAATAATGGCAAAGCTATCACATTCCCTGCCAGTTCCATAAAGTTCGGCCAGAGTAATGAAAGTTGGAGACCAATGGCCGTCCCTGTAACTACGCCCACTGCAACTGTGATGACGAAACCACGTGCCCACCGTCTTGCGAGAAGAATGTAATGTTCATCATTTTTCTTGATTCCCACCCACTGGGCGATCATAATCATGAGCGGAATACCTACCCCAATGGTGGCATAGATAATATGAAACGATAGCGTAAGTTCAGTTAATACCCTACTAAAAAATACTGCTTCTTCATTCCCCACTTGAAACCCCTCCTATAACTTCAGAAAATCCTACCTATTATCGACAACATCATAATGGTTGCCACAATAAACGCAAGCCACATCAACTTTTTCTCTTGTTTTTTATACATGTCGTCACCTACCTTACTTTCTATCATACCCCAATTAGAGTCATTCAAAATCTCGGGATGTATCGATTTTGTCACGTCCCTGTGAAGGAAATGTGAAAACTATCACATATTGATATTGCGAAAGTTCTGAGCATTTTGTATTCTAAGTAAATCATACTTAATTTTCGAGGTGAATGCGATGAAAACGAAGCGTAAAGTGTTGGCGTATATAACAAAAGGCCAGGCACCCAATTTGGAATTACTTGTTTTCGAGCACAAAGAACATCCGGAAGCAGGCTTGCAAGTTCCAGCCGGCACAATCGAAGAAGACGAGCAACTAATTGATGCATTGTACCGGGAAATTAATGAAGAAACGGGTATCACGCGTGACAATCTGTCCTTCATTGGAAAAATCCACAAGTATAACTATTATCCGAATGGAAAAGGCACAGTTCATGAACGTAATTTTTTCCATCTGGGTTATACAGGTGACCAACAAAATTGGGAGCACGTTGTGGTTTGCGATGGACTAGATAACGGCCTTACATTCCAGTTCCGTTGGGAGCCACTCGGTACGTTGCCAAAACTTGCAGGTGCACAGGATGTTGCAGTTGAGTTGCTAAGTCTGAGAAGAAAGAGACATGAGGAATCGACCGATTGAGTAAAAGGCGAGAAAATCCATTCATTGATGATTGGTGGAAAACCGGTCTTTACAAGTTACTATAAAAAGAACAAAGAGCATTTCCTGGTCTTCCAGGAAATGCTCTACAAATTAATTATGGACGGTCTTGTTCACGAATGTCGTTGATCGGAACAAACACTTCAATATGACGATATAAATTTTCAAATACCGCTGGTGCATTCCCACCGTATTCACCGTCTAAATTTAGTTGGACATGATCGTCTGCTGATACAGTGATATGTTTGGCTTTTTTATAAACAACATGAGGATCTTCCAAATGCTCACCACGTATTGCAAGGGTTGCCAATCGAATAAACTCGGCAATGTTACACTTTCTCAAAATGAGTAATGTAAACAGGCCATCATTGACGCTCGAGTCGGGAGCAAGTTTTTCAAATCCACCTACTGAATTTGTCAGGCCCACAAGAAACATCATCGCTTCGTCATCAAACACTTCCCCATCGTATTCTATCCTTACTTGGGAAGCGCGAATAGACGGCAGCATTTCAATTCCTTTTAAATAATATGCGAGTTGACCAAGTACAGTTTTCAACTTACTCGGTACGTCATACGTTAACTCAGTTATTTTCCCGCCGCCCGCGATATTAATAAAATAGCGATCATTGACAACGCCAACATCAACGGGAATTGTATCGTTCGCCAAAATAATGTTCACTGCCTTATCAATATCTCGAGGAATTCGAAGTGCGCGCGCAAAGTCATTAGTCGTTCCCATTGGGATTAGGCCGACTTTCGGGCGCTTTTCAAATTGACTGATTCCGGCCACTACTTCATTTAACGTGCCGTCCCCACCAGCTGCAATCACCAGGTCAAATCCTCGCTCGACTGCATAATTAGCGGCTCCAACAGCGTCACCTTCACACGTCGTTGCGTGACATGACGTTTCGTAACCAGCCTTCTCTAATTTTTCTAAAACCTCAGGCAAGTGTTTTTTGAATAACTCACGGCCAGATGTTGGATTGTAAATAATGCGTGCACGTTTCATACACATTTCCTTCTTCCTGCTTTACATTTTATTCTATTTGCTAGGACTCCTGAGCGATCTGAAAAGTTCCCTGTCAACAGTTCAGCAGGAATAGTCCACGAAAAGAAGCCGGACATATGCCTCGGCTTGATTTCTTTATTATATACGAATGCACCCAGTAGAACAATTATGACTGTTTTTGCAGTGCTGCTGTAAATTCCTTACGGATGTCCTCGTAAACCCACAACCAGTATTCAGGTGTAGATTTGTACTGAGCTGTGATTTTCTCAATAAAATCCTTTTGCTTGTCTTTGAACGTTGGGTCATCTGATGCGGGCATTTCTTTACGAAGTTCCATCACATATTCTTGAAGTTTCGGTGCACGAGGACCCCATTTCGCAATGACTTTTCCATCTTGATTCAACAATAAGTAAATTGGGATTGATCGGCCACCGTTTGTTAAATAACGGTCCATTAAGTCCAAAGTTTGATCTCGGTAAACTACTCGGACCTCTATATCTGCCGCTTCAGCAACACGACGCAAAATCGGATTATTCATCATAGCATCCCCGCACCAATCTTCAGTAATACCTAAAATGCGTGGCGATTTATCTTTTAATAAGGAAATGAATTCATCGTCTTGAGGGACATGGAATTGTTCATAAATATGAAAGCTGTTGTCTTTATGGGTCTCCATTTTCTCCATATATTCATTCAAAGAAATGGCTTCATCAAAGTATTGTTGTTCTGTTTTCATGAGTGTATCTCCTCCTCTCCCTTCAGTTTACGTATTTTCATCTGATCAATCAAATTTTTAGTTGACAGTCTATTTAAAGAAGCATAAAGTTAGTTAATATTTTCATACTCACCAATTAGGAAGTGCGATTATGCGTCCAAGGAATAAGAAAAAATTTTTATTGCCTCCTCCCCTGTTAATTGCGGGAAGTTTCTTGTTTTTAATTCTGCTAGGTACGCTTTGTTTAAAGCTTCCTTTTGCCACGAACACACCTATTTCGTGGACGGATGCTTTGTTTGTTGCGACGTCAGCGACAACCGTAACGGGACTCAGCGTTTTTGACCCTGCCTCCACTTTGACTTGGTTTGGTGAAGGAGTACTTATGTTCCTCATCCAATGCGGGGGAATCGGCTTGATGACATTTGCCGTAGCATTACTCATTGTACTTGGAAAGAAAATCGGCCTTCAAAACCGCATCTATTTGCAAGAGTCCTTCAATCAACAATCTGTCGGGGGTATCGTCAAACTAGTAAAGCTGATTTTGACATTCGTTTTAACGGTTCAGTCCATTGCGATGGTCATCATGACCCTCCATTGGACTCCCAAATTCGGTTTTTCAGAAGCACTTTACTTAAGTGTATTCCATGTTATTTCCGCTTTTAATAATGCTGGGTTCGCATTGTTTCCTGATAACCTGATCGGGTTCTCGGGAGATCCCATCGTGAATTTAGTGTTATCAGCCTTATTTATAATAGGTGGACTTGGTTTTACTGTCATTGTTGACATTCATCAGAAAAAATCTTTCAGAGAATGGTCTCTTCACACAAAAATGATGATTATCGGTACAATCAGCATTAACGTGTTAGCGTCCGTCACGTTTTTCCTGTTAGAATACGGCAACCCTGCCTCTTTAGGTAACATGACTTTTTACGAAAAAATTATGACATCCTATTTCCAAGGCGTTACTCCTCGTACGGCAGGATTCAATACCGTGAATTATGGTGACTTAGAAGATCCTACGATTTTGCTAACCATGATTCTCATGTTTATTGGTGCAGGGAGTGCATCAACGGCATCAGGCATCAAACTAACTACTTTTATGGTTGTTATTCTTGCTACAGTTGCGTTCTTCCGCCAACGCGGCGAACCAGAATTGTTCGGTCGCTCCATACGTATCGATACGGTAATTCGTTCATTGGCAATTACAACAATCAGTACATTGTTCGTGATGGCCTTTATCTTCCTGTTAACCGTATCAGAAAAAATCCCATTTCTTCCTCTCGCATTTGAAGTCGTTTCAGCCTTTGGAACAGTCGGATTATCGATGGGAATTACTGGGCAACTGAGCGACTTAGGCGAAGTATTATTATGTGTGGTCATGTTTGTTGGTCGAATCGGCTCACTCACATTGTTCTTCTTATTAATGAAGCCGAAAAAAGTCAATTATCGTTATCCGTATGATCAAGTATTTACTGGATGATTATCGAAAGCCTTCCACGAAAACGGAAGGCTTTTACTATCCATTTATGGGTAAACTTAAATCAAAAAGCTGAAGATGAGGTGAATCTATTGTTTTTAATTGCATTGCTAAAACCTTTAAAAACATATGAAGACTATGTCTATAAAGCCAATGCCTATTCTCATATATTCCAGAAAGAAAAAGCAATTGCAACGATGGAACAAGCAGCCATACACCCACAATTTTCGATCGAAGAAAGATCAAGCGGCTACATTTATTTAGGGATTCGCTATTCTAAAATGTTGAACTACCGAAAAGCATCCGATTGTTATCATAAAGGATTTGAGCTGATGATTGACGAGCCTTTTTCATATCGTAGTCCCTTTAAACAAGCCATTGAGGCTTTCATCAAAAATGGCGATGACGTGAGAGCGAAGTTTTGGCTAAATAATCTCCTCGAACGTCAAAGTTATGATAAGAATTTCAGGAAGCTTGCTGTTCTTGAGAAGAAATTATATTGAGATGGTTTTATTCGTGTATCTCAACTAACTTAACTTAATGATGAGACAGCGGTGAACGATGCAAAAGGATTTGTCGATCAAACTGGAGATTTATCAATCAAACTGGCTACATTGTCAATCAAACTAAGGATTTATCAATCAAACGAAACACTTTATCAATCAAACAGATTTCAAAAGCAAGTTTACTTGGTGAAATTCCATATTCATAATCCATAAAAAAAGCGACTCCACGTTGATGGAGTCGCTTTTGTATTTATCGTTTTGAAATTTCTTCTTGAAGGATTTTATTAACCAACGGTGGGTTAGCTTGTCCTTTTGTTGCTTTCATGATTTGACCAACCAAGAAGCCAATCGCACGGTCTTTCCCGTTTTTGAAGTCTTCGATTGATTGTGCATTTGCATCCAATGTTTGTGTGACGATGTCACGAAGCGCACCTTCGTCAGAAATTTGAACTAAGCCTTTTTCTTTCACGACTTGTTCAGCAGTTCCGCCATTGTCAGCAAGTTCTTTGAATACTTTTTTCGCGATTTTCGAAGAGATCGTGCCATCGCTGATTAGTTTGATCATGCCAGCCAAACCTTCAGGCGTTAGCTTTGTATCATGCAATTCTTTTTGGTCGACGTTCAAGTAAGCTGATACTTCACCCATCATCCAGTTAGATGCAAGCTTCGTATCCGCACCAAGAGCAATCGTTGCTTCAAAGAAATCGGACATTTCTTTCGTTAACGTCAAGACCATTGCATCGTATGATGGCAAGCCCAACTCTTCAACATAACGTTGTTTACGAGCGTCAGGAAGTTCAGGAATATCTGCACGTACACGGTCCATCCATTCTTGGTCAATGACTAAATCGACTAAGTCCGGTTCCGGGAAGTAACGATAATCGTCCGCTCCTTCTTTAACACGCATTAACAATGTTTTGCCTGTCGATTCGTCAAAACGACGAGTTTCTTGCAGGATTTCTCCACCTGAAAGCAACACTTCTGCCTGACGAATTTCTTCATGCTCAAGGCCGCGACGCACATAGTTGAATGAGTTCAAGTTTTTCAATTCAGCTTTTGTCCCGAATTGCTCTTGACCGTAAGGACGAAGTGAAATGTTGGCATCACAACGTAGTGAGCCTTCTTCCATCTTACAATCCGATACGCCTGTGTACTGGATGATTGATTTCACTTTTTCCAAGTACGCATAAGCTTCTGCAGGTGTGCGGATATCTGGTTCTGAAACGATTTCAATTAATGGTGTACCTTGACGGTTGTAATCAACCAATGAGTACCCTTTATCGGTATGTGACAGTTTCCCAGCATCTTCTTCTAAGTGCAAGCGAGTAATCCCGATGCGTTTTTTGTAGCCATCCACTTCAATTTCAACCCAGCCGTGTTCACCGATTGGTTGGTCGAATTGAGAGATTTGGTACGCTTTCGGATTATCCGGATAGAAGTAGTTCTTGCGATCGAATTTCGTATGTGTTGAGATTTCACAGTTAAGTGCCATCGCTGCTTTCATGCCGAAATCAATTGCGCGTTTATTAACAACAGGTAAAACTCCTGGGTATCCAAGGTCGATTACATGTGTATTTGTATTCGGTTCTGCGCCAAAGTGGGCAGGTGAAGGTGAAAACATTTTCGAATCTGTTTTCAGCTCTACGTGAATTTCTAAACCAATGACTGTTTCAAAGTTCATGATTTTGCTCCCTCCCAAAGTTGAGGAGTTTCTTTATGGAAGCTTGTCGCCTGCTCGTAAGCATGAGCTACACGATAAATCGTTGCTTCATCAAAGTGTTTCCCGATAATTTGCAAGCCCAGTGGCATTCCTTCAGAGAATCCACATGGTACCGAGATTCCTGGAACACCAGCCAAGTTTACAGGGATGGTTAAAATATCATTTGCATACATCGTCAATGGATCATCGTTTTTCTCGCCCACTTTAAATGCAGGTGTTGGCGTCGTTGGTCCAATGATGACGTCGTATTTTTCAAATACTTGATCGAAATCTTGTTTGATCAATGTACGCACTTGTTGTGCTTTTTTGTAGTATGCGTCGTAAGAACCTGCGCTTAATGCAAATGTTCCTAACATGATGCGGCGTTTTACTTCGTCTCCGAAACCTTGCGCACGTGTTTCTTTGTATAAGTCCATTAATGATTCCACGTTTTCTGCACGGAAACCATAACGGATCCCATCAAAACGAGCTAAATTTGAAGATGCTTCAGATGAAGCCAGTAAATAGTATGTTGCTAAGCCGTATTTTGAGTGAGGTAAAGATACTTCTTCCCAAGTTGCGCCAAGTGATTCCAATACTTTCAATGCATCAAGCACCGATTGTTTGGCAGCTTCCCCAACACCGTCTCCTAAATACTCTTTAGGAACACCGATGCGAAGGCCTTTAATGTCACCAGTCAATGATTCAACAAAGCTTGGTACATCAACATTTGCAGAAGTTGTATCGTTTTCGTCCACACCTGAAATCGCTTCAAGCAATAACGCATTGTCTCTTACATTGCGTGTAATCGGTCCGATTTGGTCTAAAGAAGATGCAAAAGCAACCAAACCAAAACGAGATACACGGCCATATGTTGGTTTCATCCCAACTACACCACAGAATGATGCTGGTTGACGGATTGAACCACCTGTATCTGATCCTAAAGAAAATGGTACTTCACCAGCTGCAACTGATGCTGCAGAACCACCTGAAGAACCTCCAGGGACACGGTCAAGATCCCAAGGATTACGTGTAATTTTGTACGCTGAGTTTTCTGTTGAAGAACCCATTGCGAATTCGTCCATGTTCAGTTTACCGATAGTGATCATGCCCGCTTCACGTAGTTTGCGAACGACTGTCGCATCGTAAATCGGGTTGAAGCCTTGAAGGATTTTAGAAGAACATGTTGTTTCGATGCCTTCTGTTACGATGTTGTCTTTTACACCAATCGGCATACCGAATAACGGTCCACGTTTTGATGCAGGCACTTCGTCCATTTCTTTTGCTTGAGCCATTGCTTGTTCTTTATTAAGTGCTAAAAATGCTTTTACGTCACCGTCTAAAGTTTCGATACGTGTATAGGCTTCAGCTGTCAAATCTGCAATTGATAGTTCTTTGTTATGTATCATTTCTTGCAGGTCGGTTGCTGAGTAGTTGAATAATGTCATGGATAGTCCCTCCTTACGTCAAAATCAGTCTAAAATTGATGGTACTTTTACTTGGCCCGCTTCTTGCTCACGAACATTTTTCATCATTTTCTCACGGTCAAGTCCAGGGACTGCCTTGTCTTCACGCAACACGTTCACTAATGGTAAGACATGTGTAGTTGGTACAACATTTGTTGTATCCAGTTCATTTAACTGCTCAGCAAAATTGGTAATTGCCGCAAGTTGGCCTGCAAACATTTCAGCTTCTTCATCTGTAATGGCAAGACGTGCTAAATGTGCTACGTGCTTTACTTCTTCTTTTGATATATTCGCCATTTTTTACACCTCCGAATTCACAATCATACCGAGTATCATATCATTTATCACTTTAAAAGAATAGAGACAGCATCAAGCTGTCCCTAGGTATTACAATGGTTTTGCTAAATTGAATCTATTCCCATTTGATGATTTCCAGCGACCAACGCAAACTCGTACTTCTGTTTCATGCCCTCAGAGTCAAGCTAAATTTGCGCTTTTCGCTTTTCTTGATGTCCAGCTACAAGCGCCAGCTCGCACTTCCGCTTCAAGCCCTCATTCGAAAACGGGTTTTCGATTTGGTCTTTCCACCGTCAGCGTCAAGCTAGAACGGCGCTTTTCGCTTTTCTAGTCATAAATATGGACGTAAGGCTCTTTCTCGTCAGCTTCTTTAATGACCAGTGCTTCTGGTCCGTTAATCGATGTGACGCTGACTTCTACATGCATGGAAGCTGGGAAATGTTCCATCACCAGTCCCGTCATATATTGCGTAAATCCAATGATTTCAGCCGTACCATAAAACTGTATCGGAATATCAATGGTCATTTTCTTAATATGATCGTCCTGGTAGAACCCAGTACCAACGATACTTGTGAAATTCGAGAAATACTCTTCCACATCTTGTTTGAATTTATTGAACGATTGTCCCACTTCACGGTACTTTTCTTCGGAAACAGGTTGTGGGAACAGAACGAATTCTTCATTAATGTCTGTCCAATCAGAAACTGATGCTTTTCCTTCACCAACTTGCCCGCTTGCAAAATATGTACCCGGTACTATGGAATTGCGGCTTTCTTGTCGGAACAAGCCAACCGTAATTGGCACTTTCTCAAGGCCTTTCATTGTACGCATGCGTTTAACGATTTCATTGGCCATCTTTTTACCTTGTTCAACAATGACTGCTTGGGGAATTGGTTCTTCATACGTCGCACCAAAGTCTTCCTTTTGGTAGTAATAGGTAGAATTCATGGCAAGACCAATGGAAACACCACCAAGTTTCACTTCGTTTTTATCTGATTTTACTAAATAGTTTTGCTCAACTATATGTGCTAAATATATAGGTGCTTTTTTGGCTAACTCAGCTGTCATGTTTCCTTCTTTAGGACGACTTGGATTTAACCCGTCTTTCGTTTGCGAACTTCTGGCCAACCACGAACTTAGTACTTCCGCATCAAGCATTTGACCTTCTTGGAAAAAGTAGTCGTCTGGTGAAAACGTACGTTGCGACAAACGCAATAACCCGCTTTCTACTTCTTTCACATCGTACTTGGAATAAATATTCGAGACGACTAATCCTCGACTCATACTTTCTTGATATGGCAAGAGGGTACGATAATACTGGTCCGAAATTTGCATGCTCGGAATGATCGTTGCCTCTTCTTCACTTTTTTTAGTTTCAGTGTTGACTTTTGTATCTTTACTAAGGCTCGGGATACACCCTGCAAGTAAGGTTAAAGATATTATAGCTGGAATCCAGCGTATTCGTTTCATTATAGGAAGGACTCCTTCACTCATTTAATTCTTCAATCAGACGGTTTTCGTCCCATACCGGAATGCCCAACGTACGGGCTTTGTCGAGTTTAGAACCGGCATCTTCACCTGCAATGACGATGTCGGTTTTTTTACTCACACTCCCAGAGACGGTACCGCCTACCTGTTCTATTTTCTCTTTTGCTTCTTGTCGTGTCAATTGTTCCATTTTCCCAGTTAACACAACTGTTTTACCTGTCAATACGTGATCCAAGTTGGAAAGATCCACTTTTTTACCAGTATAGGATAAGTTCACGCCTAGTTTTTCAAGTCGTGCGATTAATTCTTGCACTTCTTCGTTGTCAAAGTAACTTACAACGGAGCCCGCCATTTTATCGCCAATTTCATGAACCGACGTTAGTTGTTCTGGAGTTGCTTGCGCAAGTGACTTCATATCTCCGAACTCTTCTGATAGAATTTTGGCGGCCTTCTCACCAACATGTCGAATTCCTAATCCAAATAATACGCGCTCCATTGAATTTTGCTTGGATGATTCAATGGCAGTAACCAGATTCGTTGCCGACTTCTCACCCATTCGATCCAACTGGATCAATTGATCTTTCGTAAGCGTAAACAAGTCCGAAACATCGTGGATGAGTCCTTCACGGAACAATTGCTCCACCACTTTTTCACCGAGTCCATCAATATTCATTGCGTTTCGCGACACAAAATGAATGAGTCCTTCGGTAATTTGAGCAGGGCATTGAGGATTGACACAACGCAGTGCCACTTCACCTTCAATACGAACGAGTTCACTCTCACAAACTGGACAATGTGTAGGCATGTTAAATGCCGGCAACTCCTCTTTACGTGCCTCAAGTACCACTGCCACCACTTCTGGAATGATGTCGCCTGCTTTGCGGATAATGACGGTATCCCCAATACGAATGTCTTTTTCACGAATCAAATCTTCGTTATGTAAAGACGCTCGTCCGACGGTCGTTCCTGCCACTTGTACAGGTTCAAGTATTGCTGTCGGTGTTAAGGCACCTGTACGTCCGACGGTCAATTCAATGTCGAGCAGAGTGGTTACAACTTCTTCAGCCGGGAACTTATACGCTGTCGCCCAACGTGGACTCTTAGCCGTGAAGCCTAAATCCTGTTGGTGAACATAGCGATTCACTTTTATGACGATGCCGTCAATTTCATAAGGTAGATTTGGACGTTCTGCTGTCCACTTTTCAATATACGCTACGACTTCGTCGATTGACTGACAGGTCTGTCGTTCTTTGTTTGTTTGAAAACCAAGTTCGTCTAAATAATCGAGCGCTTGTGCATGGCTATCCAGCTGATATGCTTCCCCGTCCCCACCGATGCCATAAACGAAAATGGCCAGGTTACGACTTGCGGCGATTTTCGGATCAAGCTGACGCAATGAGCCCGCTGCTGCATTTCTCGGGTTTGCGAATTTTTCTTCTTCATTAGCCACACGTGTTTCATTCAATGTGGTAAACGATCTTTTAGGCATGTAGGCTTCGCCTCGAACTTCGATAGTGAGCGGTTTTTTCAAGCGTAACGGAATGGAACGGATGGTTTTTAAATTCTCCGTAATATCTTCCCCTATGCGCCCATCACCACGTGTTGCGCCGCGAACAAAAACGCCATTTTCATAACTGAGTGAAATAGCTAAGCCGTCTATTTTCAATTCACATACATATGAAAACTCGTCCCCTATGCTTGCACGGATGCGTCGGTCGAAATCGTCCAAATCCTCCCGTCCAAAAGCATTCGATAAACTGAGCATCGGATATGTGTGTGATACTTTCTTGAATCCTTCAAGAACCATTCCACCAACACGTTGAGTTGGCGAATCCGGATAAATCAGGTCAGGAAATTCACTTTCAATGGCAATGAGTTCCTGCAAATATTGGTCATAAACCGCATCAGGCACGACCGGCTGATCCAGCACATAATAGGCATAGCCTGTATCGTGCAAAAGCTGATTGAGTTCTTTCACACGTTCTTCCAATTGTACTTTATCCATAGAGTCGTTCCTCCGCTCGATCTGTTATAACTATTTAAAAAGGAGCATCAAAAGAGCCAGTTTTGGAACTCAGGTTAAGAACGCCACATCCTGCTCCTGCGATTACTCGTCGCAAAATTCCTTTTGTGGCAACGGCTGAGTAACCAACTTCGTGTTAGCCCGAGGCGACGCAGCCTTTGAGTACCGCACTTGCACAGAATGTGCTGGCTACTGCAATGATTACAGGATGTAAGTATTGCAGAAGTTCCTCTTGTACTTAATACGTGAGGACCGGAAAAGCAAGCCAACGGTTTTTGGTACCCAGCCTAAGTGCCACGACCTGCTCCTGCGATTACTCGTCGCAAAATTCCTGCTCCTGCGATTACTCGTCGCAAAATTCCTTTTGTGGCAACGGCTGCATAACCTGCTTCGTGCAGGCCTCGACGTGCTATTTTGAGCGGACTTTTTAAATTACCTATAATTTATACTTTTTCAACTGGTGCAAACTTCGCAAGTAATCGCTTGATGCCGGTTGGGCTTGGGAAAGCGATATCGATTTCCGTATTCTCGCCTTCACCGCGTACACTAACAACTGTTCCTTCGCCCCATTTTTTATGAACGGCTTTGTCGCCCGTATTCCATCCAAGCTTGTCCCCGCCTGAAGCTTTATATGCAGGACGTTCAACTGCTGGACGCGTAGTGTTCGCAACCGAACGACGGGTAGTTTGACTTCTACCTGTACCTGCAGATTGTTTCAACGTCACATGCTCTAGAATATCTTCTGAGATCTCCGCAATGAATCGGGAAGGGTTGTTGTATCCGCTTCGGCCGAACAATGTTCGCGATTGTGCACAAGTTAAATACAGACGCTCTTCAGCACGTGTAATCCCTACGTATGCTAAGCGTCGTTCTTCTTCCATTTCGTCATTGTCACCGATCGAACGTGAATGAGGGAAGACGTTTTCTTCCATCCCAATGATGAATACGACCGGGAACTCCAGTCCTTTTGCTGCGTGCATCGTCATTAGTACGACTTTTCCTTTAGATACATCTTCATCGTTATCCAACTTATCCAAATCGGAAATCAGCGCCAAATCAGTAAGGAAAGATACAAGGGTTTTATCTTCACTGCGTTCTTCAAACGCTTTCGTTACGGATAAAAACTCTTCAATATTCTCAAGACGGCTTTCTGATTCGATGGTCTTTTCATTTCGCAGCATATTACGGTAGCCGGTTTTATCCAATACTTGCTCCACGAGTTCAGTGACAGATAAGAATTCCTGCATTTGAGTGAATCCATCCATCATCTGGTGGAATTTAGCCGCTTCGTTTGCTGCGCGTGCTGGCAATCCCATAAAGTCCACTTCGCGAAGTGCATCAAAAATGGAACGGTCCTGTTCAAGTGCATACATTGCCATTCGTTCGAAAGATGTCGCACCAATGTTGCGTTTTGGTTCATTGATGATACGCGCCAATGCCAAATCATCTTCGTTGTTGGCAATCAAACGTAAGTATGACAGCAAGTCTTTAATCTCTTTGCGATCATAGAACTTCGTGCCGCCAACGATTGTGTAGGTAATATTCGATTTGACCAAAACTTCCTCCATCACACGGGATTGGGCGTTTGTGCGATACAGAATGGCGAAATCATCAAGGGTACGATTGCCCTTTTCCATCAATTCCTGAATTGTTTTGACGACAAACTGTGCTTCCTGCTGTTCGTCATAAGCTTTGTAAACATTGATTGCTTCACCTGAACCGTTGTCCGTACGCAGTTCTTTTGGATAGCGACCTGTATTGTTTTGTATGACGTCATTTGCGGCTTTCAGGATGCGTTTAGTCGAGCGATAATTTTGCTCCAGCATAATGGCCTGGGCATTTGGATAATCTTTTTCAAAAGACATGATGTTTTGAATATCTGCTCCACGCCAGCGATAAATCGATTGATCCGAGTCGCCTACTACGCACAAGTTATTGAATTTCTTTGCCAACATCTGTACAAGTTCGTATTGGGCTTTGTTCGTATCTTGATATTCATCAACATGAATATAATGAAATTTGTTTTGATAAAACTCCAACACATCCGGTACACGTTTGAACAGAGTTAACGTTGTCATGATCAGATCATCAAAATCGAGGGATTGATTTTTGCGAAGACGTTTGTCATACGCTGTGTAGACTTCCGACGCTGTCTTCTCGAACGGATTGAACTGATTCATTTGGCTCGCAAATGTTTCGGCATCAATGCACTCGTTTTTTGCTGAGCTGATAGCGTTTAACATGGAACGGGGATCATATTTTTTAGGGTCGATGTTCTGGTCTTTCAAAATACGTTTAATGACTGTCAATTGTTCAGTGGTATCCAAAATGGAGAAGCTTTTTGAGTAACCGATTCGATCGATATCGCGACGTAAAATACGTACACACATCGAGTGGAATGTAGAAACCCACATACGCTCTCCTGTTCCATTGCCAAGTAGGCCATCGATACGCTCACGCATTTCTCTTGCTGCTTTATTCGTAAATGTAATCGCCAAAATTTTCGATGGGTAGACTTCTTTTTCCACGACTAAATAAGCGATTCTGTGAGTTAACACACGTGTTTTCCCAGAGCCCGCTCCTGCCATAATCAGCAAGGGACCTTCCGTTGCTTTTACTGCTTTTTCTTGTTCGGGATTCATCCCGTTTAATAAATTCTTTACGATTAATTCCATTATGCACCGTCCTTCGCGAACATTTGTTCTTCAATTATAAACTGCTTATGTTAATTGTCAAAGTGTCACTGCATGAACAGCTTTCACTGTTTCGAGCGCTTCGTTCAAATTGTCATAAAGATGATTGCCCACTACAACTGTGTCCGCAATCATTGCCATTTCAGTCGCTTGTCTTGCCGATGTAATACCACCGCCGTAAAAGAGGCGCGTGTTTTTCAAAACGTTTTTTGCAGCTTTCACCATCTTGGGGTCTCCATAAACACCGCTATATTCTAAGTAGAATATCGGTAACTTGAAAAAGTGTTCAGCCAGCCTTGCGTGGGCAATCACTTCTTCCTCTGATAAAAAAGTGTGAGCTTCAGTCGCACGTGCCGCCTTACAATCTGAATTTAAAATACAGTAACCTTCCGGAACAAGTTCATTCCAGTCCATATAATCCCCGAATTCCTTGATGGCTTCGATATGCAAATCCTTCACCCATGCGGTATTTGTACTATTTAACACGGAAGGAATGAAATAGAAATCGAATCCTGGCGTCACGGAGTCTATCGTCGAAATCTCCAGTGCAACCGGTACATTATATTGTCTAACTCTAATTAATAAGTCCAAAACCAAATCAAGGGTAACTCCATCTGTACCACCGACTAGAATGGCGTCCGTTCCAGATTCACACACCTGCTTTAGCGCTTCTTCGGATATTTCCTTCGCAGGATCTAATTTAAAAACGTGACGCCACTCCTGATACATCATCGGTTCCCACCTATCTATGTTCATATTCATCTATCTAGTATAACAAAAAAACCCTCCTATCCGAAGAGTGAGAGCGGGCAAATATTTGGTATCATTCGTTTAATCGACATCAAACTGCTTTTAATCCGCATCATTCTCATTTTATTTGGCTTTACCCATTTTTACCCAATAATAAAGGACCACTCGGATGTGAGTGGTCCCTGTGATGGTTTATTCGTTTGAATTTCCGTACTTAGGAAATTGAAAAGGTTTTTCGTCAGGATATAGCCTGCCTAGCATTTCATCATATGTATCGTTCCCGTAATCGAAACAACGACGCACGCGAGAAATGGTAGCCGTGCTGGCTCCAGTCTCATTTTTAATCGTTTCATATGTTTTCTTCAGTCGTAATAAATGAGCCACTTCAAAGCGTTGAGATAACGATTGAATTTCACTTATAGTGCATAAATCATCAAAAAATCGATAGCATTCTTCAATGTCTTTTAATTCTAAGACCGCTTTAAATAACTGATCCGTTTGATGACCGCGTATTTTATCTACTTGCATGGTTGTTACCTCCTTTTCGAAGCATTTTTAGGGCGTAAATGTAACCATTTGGTCAATACCGGGGTTTGTTTTCACTAAATGAATCCAGCTTTTTCCTGGAACGAGTTTAGCGGGTTCACCATTTTCCATTGGCACTAGCACACCATCTATTTGTTGCCATTCGATTTCTTTCATCATACCTGCTTGGAATAAGTAGCCTTTGCCACCCGATTTTAAATCGAGTTGTTGTCTTCCTGCGCCATCAATTGTTTGATGGTCCACTTCAAAAAACATTACATTGGCTAAGCTGATCTCTTCGTCAGTCTCTCTATCTATCGTGACAATCCCTCCAGAAGAACGAGAGTATTGTTGAGTAAGTGTATCATATGAATACACATGGTGGAAGTCTTCACTCCCGCCATAGCGGACATCAATCATTGATGCAGGAGTACCCAAAGGAACATCTTCGACTGAATCATAGAATGCCAGGTTCGGAATTTTTTCGATTTCTTGTCGGGCACCAACTTTGTCCATTCCTTCGATGACATGTTCACCTGTAATGTACGAATTGTGAGGTGCTACACGATCTTTGGATCGTAAAAATAGGGAACCGTCATATTGCATGCCATTGATGTTGTCCACATCTCCTGTAGTTAACATCAGTCGCGCTTCCGGGCTATAGCCGTGTGCCACGTAAAAGGCATCGAGACCGGATGCAATTTCAATAAAGTAATCACGTGCACTTCGGACCGGTCCAATTTCATTAGGCAATTCGCTTTGATACAATGCAAGCAAACGTGTCACGTTTCCTTCTGCCACCATTTCATAAACAATATCTGCACTCGCAAGTCCCGATTGTGGTCTTGCTTTCGGGTGATTATTGATTGTGACCAGCACAGGACGTTTCGTGAATTCTTCTTCGGAACGTTCACCCGAAAAAGGTGCAGCAAAAGGTAAGGTTACTACTTCTTCGTCTTCATTCTCATCTGTCGTTTCATCCTCGTTTGGATTTTCTGCGTCGACTGTATTTTCTTTATCTTTAGAACAACCCGCAATAATAAGCAACAAAACCATCATAAACAGCCATTTCTTCATTTCTCCGAACCCCCTAAGATCTCATGAATGAAGGGAACAACACTGATTTTTTCATGACATCATATATGCCGCGTTGTGTAATGCGGACATATGGTAAATGAGTCGATTGCAAAAATAGCAATGTGTAAATCGCATCACCATGTGTATACCCTCGTTCGTTCAATGCTTTCTTCAAAAACAATTCCCGCGCAATCAAATCTTCCACTTTTTCATTTGATAGTCCTCCACCTATTGCCAGTGGAATGTGTGCAATGACTTCACCATGTTCAACGAGCACGATGCCGCCTTTCATCCGCTTCATTTCATTGAAAGCTACTAACATATCTTTATGGTTTTTACCTATTAGAATAATATCTCCTGTATTCGAGTAAGACGAAGCAAACCCCTGCACGGAAGTCGCAAAACCTTTAATCATCGTGTTGACACGCCACTTACCATCGCGGTCAATTAACATCAGATAGCTCTCATCATGATCAGAACTTAAGCTCGACTCACCAGTGTGAATCGATACACTATATGGCTTCGTGATCACATCATTAACCATTTCAATTCCAAAAGGCATCGAGAACTGAAAGTCCCCATCATGCAAATCAAACGGCAATTCCAAATCACCTAATACGGACCAATCGATTGTCGGCAGCTGTTGCACTTGCTTGCCGTCTCTCTTCAGCCATACGCCTTTAGACAGCACGCTTACAGGGACAGGATTTCGCTCGTTTTCCAAGAAGTTTAAAGAAGCTAATCTTCCTGTGGCAATAAATCCATGCAGACTGGTCATGTTGTAATAACGGGCTACATTATAGGATGCCATTTGATAGGCATCAATCGGTTTCACTCCTGCATCCAGTGCGACTTGAATGCATTTATCCATGACGCCATCGATGTGGAAAGAAGGTGTCGAACCGTCCGTTGTCATCATCAAATGATCAAAAACATCCAGTCCTTTTTCCACAATTCCTTTTAATAAATGAGGTAAATCAGGACGAATCGACGAATGTCTTAACGTCACGGCATAACCATGCAACAACCGTCTTTCCACTTCTTCAACTGTCATGGCTTCGTGGTCACCGTCGCTACCTAGCAATTTCATGCGCGCCAATGTTTTGTCAGAAGCACCAGGTAAATGGGCTTCTACTTTTTTGCCTTTTGTTTTAGCCGATTGCAACCAGTACAGCATTTGGTCATCACCTGCTAGTAAACGTGGCCATGCTGTCAATTCTCCGCCCATCAATACTTCCGGACGATCCAACCATTCACCGATTGATTTCGTCGTAAATAGTTCATCTTCATTTTCAAGCTCAGTTTGTGAATCAAATCGTGCCCACCAATAAAACGAAAACGGCAGTTCATTCAATTGATCCAATAGTGTAAACGCTTTCTTGTTTTTCAACAAAAGAAAGAGTATAAGATTGTCTGATAGAAACGTAGTCGTACCTAATTGTGCTGCATAATCAGCAAATGATTGGGGATGATAAAGTTGAAATGGATGAACATGAGGTTCGATATAGCCCGGCACAATCACCTGTCCAGTTGCATCAATTATTTCTGCGTCAGTTGTTTGAACAGGCATATCAGGACCTGCATATACAATGCGGTCTTTTGCAATCCAAATGTTGCCTTCAACCCATTTTTTCAGCACGCTATGTAAGTATGTTACATTCACAATAATTTTATCGGGACTCGTTTTACCATCAATCATGCTTAATTGGTGGCGGATTTCCCCTATTTTCCACAACGGGTGTTGCATGGTAGCCACTCTCCTTTCAAGACGGGTATCATTTTTTTATACTAGCATACCGACTTTGGAAAATACAGACGGTAAGACCACTTTTTTGAAAATTCAGATAGGAGGAAACACGAAAATGTCACAAACGCAAAACCTTAGCACACGTAACGCACTGACCAGACTTTCACTCGGACTTAGTATGCTCGCTTATGGTACCGCTAAACTCTCCCGCAATCCCAAATGCAACAAAGGTCGCATGATGGTTGCATTCGGTGCTATGAAAGCTGCAGAAGGAACGGTCAAGTTCTGTCCAATGAAAGCCATGATTGAAAAACAAAGCATGATGGGACAAACCGGAAATACCCCAGAAATCGGAAAATTGATGGAGGATTTCGCTAGTCAAGGTATGTCTGGACAATCGGGTTCTGGTTCAAATTCTGCTGCCGGTTCTGCAACAGGTTCTGGGACTGGTGCTACTACTGGTGCTGCCGTTGGAAACATGGTGAAGGACCTCGCTAGTCAAGCTATGTCGGGACAAACAACATCTAGTGCTGGTGCAAAAGCTGGTTCTGGTTCTGGTGCTGGTGCTGCCGTTGGAAACATGGTGAAGGACCTTGCCAGTCAAGCTGTGTCGGGACAAACAACATCTGGTGCTGGTGCAAAAGCTGCTTCTGGCACTGGTGCTACTAATGGAGCTGCCGTTGGAACAAAGGTGAAGGACCTTGCTAGTCAAGCTATGTCGAGACAAACAACATCTGGTGCTGGTGCAAAAGCTGCTTCTGGATCTTCCGAAAATAAATAAAGGATTTTTCTGGGTAAGGCATGTCGCCGGTGACGAATTGAGGTAGTAAGTGAAAGTTTATTCCTCTTCGCTAGTAGGTTATACACTTTGGCGGAATATTTATTCCCTACTGTTTATTCCCCTTCGCGGTCACTATATTCCCTCTCGTAGTGTGTTTATTCCCTTTCACCCATTTTAATGAAAAAAAGACTGTCCTTAAGTTTTTGAGGACAGTCTTTTCTATTTAATGGAATAATAAATAAGACTATTACGCAGTGAGGAGTTATATCATGTTACAATAAAAGGAAATTCCCTTGATGCGGAGGCAGCCTAAAATGGACAGTTTTAATTTCTTTTCAATATTTTATATATTTATTGTCTTAGGTCTTATTGTTATATTTATACTATCTTTCTCTCTTTTCATTCGAAGAATACGTATCAATTCTTCCATTAAAAGTAATCATTATGTTGAAATTGATCAGAAACTTGATAAAATTATAGAATTACTTGAGAAGAAAGCAAACGTTTAAGAAAACATTAATAGACAAGTTCAAAATGCATAACTGCATTTTGAGCTTTTTTATGTTATACACTTTACCGTAACATGCGGTGCTGAAATTCAGTCGCTCGTATGAAGATGAAAAAAATATAATGTCTTGGCATCTCACATATTGAAACATACCACTCACAAAAAAAGGTTATCCTCAAATGACTTAAGGATAACCTTTTCCGATTATTTCAACGCACGCCAACCAATGTCGTTTCGATAGAAAAATCCATCCCACTTCAATTCAGCAAAAGCGTCATATACTTGTTTTTGAGCATTAGCCAGAGAGTCTGATTTCGCTGCGACCAAAATTACGCGGCCCCCATTGCCAACGAAGCGACCATTCACTTCTTTCGTGCCCGCATGGAAGATCTGTAAATTTTGATTAAGCTTTTCTAAGTCAGGCAGTGTCGCCCCTTTTTCAACCATTTCAGGGTAACCATCTGCGGCTACTACTACACCAAGCATCTCTTCATTCGACCATTCCAATTCATATGGTTTTTCATCGAAAAGTGCGTTCATGAATTCACCGAAATCTGAAGCCATACGTGGTAACACGACTTGTGTTTCTGGATCACCAAAACGAGCATTGAACTCAATGACTTTCGGTCCATCCTCAGTCAAGATTAACCCGGCATAGAGAATACCAGTAAAAGGTGTTCCTTCCGTTGCCATCGCTTCAACAGTAGGTGCCACAATCGCTTCAAATGCTTCCTGAACGATAAGCTCCGAAATGTGAGGGACAGGTGAATAAGCTCCCATGCCGCCAGTATTCGGTCCACGATCACCGTCATACGCACGCTTGTGATCTTGGGCGATGACCATCGGGTAAATCTGGCCGTTATGAACAAAGGACATATATGAGAACTCTTCCCCATCGAGGAATTCCTCAATGACCACGCGAGATGATGAATCACCAAACTTTTGGTTACCAATCATGTCTTCCACGGAATTAAGTGCTTCCTCCACAGTCATGGCAACAACCACACCTTTACCTGCAGCGAGTCCATCCGCTTTTACCACAATTGGTGCACCCATTTTCTCGATATAGGCTTTGGCTTCTTTGACGTCTGTGAACGTTTCGTAAGCCGCAGTTGGAATACCATATTTCTTCATTAGTTCTTTGGCAAAAGATTTACTACCTTCGATTTGTGATGCCGCTTTCGTAGGCCCGAATATACGCAGACCTTCTGCCACGAAACGATCGACTATTCCAGCAGCCAGCGGTTGTTCAGGTCCCACAAACGTAAGATCGATAGCATTTTCCTGAACGAAAGCAACCAGCATATCAAATTCAAGTGCTTCGATTGCCACACAGGTCGCATCTTCTCTCATGCCATCATTACCTGGTGCAACGAACACTTCAGTTACAGATGGAGAGTTGTTGAATTGACGTACAATAGCGTGTTCACGCCCACCACTACCAATAACGAGTACTTTCATTAAGTTCTCCTCCTCTTAGTGTTTGAAATGACGTACGCCTGTAAACACCATAGCAATTCCGTATTCATTTGCTTTCGCAATTGAATCTTCGTCTTTTACAGATCCACCTGGTTGAATAATGGCGGTGATTCCTGCTTTAGCAGCTGTTTCAACGGTATCATTCATAGGGAAAAAGGCATCTGAAGCAAGTGATGCACCTTGTGCTTTTTCTGCCGCTTGCTCTAAAGCAATCTTAGCAGCACCGACACGATTCATTTGCCCAGCACCAACGCCAAGCGTCATTTGTGCATCCGTGACAACAATCGCATTGGATTTCACGTGTTTTACGACACTCCATCCGAGCTTCAGTGCAGCCCATTCTTCTTCCGTAGGTTCACGGTCCGTTACGACACGGACGTCCGCTTGTGCAAAACCATGAGCATCAGGTTCTTGCATCAACAAGCCACCCTCGATTGAAACGGTATTCCATTTATCCTTTTTGTTTTGTTCAAAAGGAATTGTTAGTAGACGGATATTTTTCTTTTTCGTCAAAATCTCCAAAGCCTTATCAGAGTAGGAAGGAGCAAGGATGATTTCAAGGAAGATACCTGAAAGTTGTTCCGCCGTTTCGGTATCCACTTCGCGATTTAAGGCAACAATGCCACCAAAAATGGACATACTGTCCGCTTCGTATGCTTTGCCATATGCTTCAGAAATGGTTTCACCAACTCCGACACCACATGGATTCATGTGTTTGACAGCGACAGCAGCCGGCAGCTCAAATTCTTTAACGATTTGAATGGCTGCATTGGCATCCTGGATATTGTTGTAGGAAAGTTCTTTCCCGTGCAGTTGCTGTGCAGAAGCGATGGAGAAATCCGATCCTAGTGCACGTTGGTAGAACGCTGCTTTTTGATGTGGATTTTCTCCATAACGAAGCGGTTGTTTCAATTCATATGTAAAGGTAACTTGTTCGGGAAATTCTTCACCTGCAAGGTCAGTTAAATAACCTGAGATGTACGCATCATAAGAAGCAGTATGACGGAAAACTTTTGCTGCCAGACGACGACGCGTTTCAATCGTAGTTTTGCCAGCTGCTTTCAATTCTTCCAAAACAGCCGGATAGTCCGCTGCATCTGTAATGACAGTTACATAAGCATGGTTTTTCGCAGACGCACGCAACATTGCTGGTCCACCGATATCAATGTTCTCAATCGCATCGTCAGCTGTCACATCCAGTTTTGAGATCGTTTCACGGAAAGGATATAAGTTTACACAAACAACCTCGATTGGCTCGATGCCATGTTCATTCATTTGTGCTTGATGGTCGGCATCATCATGCTTGGCAAGAAGGCCTCCGTGAATCATAGGGTTAAGCGTCTTCACACGACCACCCAATATTTCAGGGAATCTCGTTACTTGATCGACAGGTGTAATGGCTACTCCATTTTCCTGCAAATACGCTTTTGTTCCACCGGTTGATAGAATTTCATACCCTAACGTCTCTAGTTCTTTTGCGAACTCAAGAATTCCTGATTTATCTGATACACTGATAAGCGCACGTTTTGTCATAGAAAATCCTCCTAATTTGGAAAAGCGTAAAGTGCCACTCTAGCACTGCACCGGCGCTGGAAGAAAAGTCCCATTTTCTGAAGCTTAATCCTGTGGCCCTCTACCGGCTAAATAATTGATGCAACGTTTTTGTATAGAGTTCATGTTCGACCGCATGTATAAGTTGTTCTGTTTTCTCACGGTCACCCTCTACTACTTCAACCGCTTGTTGCGACAGAATTGGGCCCGTGTCCATCCCTGCATCTACATAATGTACGGTCACGCCGGTTACTTTGACGCCATGTACCAAAGCTTGACCGATGGCATCTTTGCCAGGAAATGAAGGCAATAGTGACGGATGGATGTTGACGATGCGGTTCGTAAAGGCATTCAGCAATGTATCGCCGATTAAACGCATATAACCAGCCAACACCAACCATTCTACCTGAAGCTCCTTCAGTTCCTGTAAGATGGCTTCTTCATATTCAACTTTCGACCCAAAATCTGACGGTCGGAAAGCCACAACGTTTACACCAGCTGTTTTAGCTCGTTCCACCACAAAAGCTTGTGGCTTATCTGTAACGACAGCCACGATGTCAGCATGTAACTGACCAGCTCTTGCTGCGTCCACGATGACTTGAAAATTACTTCCACTGCCGGAAGCAAAAATCGCCACCTTTGGCTTACTGTTCATCGTTCAGGCTCCCGTCATGAGTTCCATTAAATTGAACACCTTCACCTGCTACGACACGACCAATCACGTACGCATTTTCACCGTTTTCTACTGATAGTCGAATGGCTTGTTGCGCTTGTTCTTCAGGAAGAGCAATGACGAAACCAATGCCCATATTGAAAACATTATACAAATCACGGTCTTCCAGAGACCCTTTTTCTTTCAACATTGAAAACACCGGTAATACTGGCCATGAGCCCAGTTTGATTTCGACACCAAGACCTGCGGGCATCATGCGGGGCAGGTTTTCATAAAAACCTCCACCTGTTACGTGTGCCATGCCGTGCACGTCCAGCTGTTCATGAATGGCAAGAACCGGTTTAGTATAAATTTTTGTCGGTTTTAATAATGCTTTCCCAATACGGCCCAAATGTTCGTAGCCTGCAACTAAGGAATCTATTTCATACCCTTGATCGGCAAAGACAATTTTACGCACAAGTGAAAAACCATTTGAATGGATACCACTGCTAGCAAGTCCAACAAGGACATCACCCGGTTGAATCTTTTCACCTGTTACGATATTCGATTTCTCAGCTACCCCTACGGCAAACCCAGCAACATCGTACTCATCTTCTTCATAAAGACCAGGCATTTCCGCTGTTTCTCCACCGATAAGTGCGGCTCCAGCTTGCACACAACCATCTGCTACACCTTTGACAATTTGCTCAATCTTTTCAGGCTTTGCTTGTCCAACAGCTAAATAATCTAGGAAAAATAAAGGTTCGGCACCTTGAGCCACGATATCATTGACACACATTGCCACGCAATCGATGCCGATTGTATCGTGTTGATCGGTCATAAACGCCAATTTCAATTTAGTCCCTACGCCATCTGTCCCCGAGATTAAAACAGGTTCTTTGTAGTTGAGTGATGACAGGTCAAACATCCCACCGAAACCACCGAATGCCCCCATTATGCCTTTACGTGCTGTACGATCTACATGAGATTTCATTCGCTTTACAGCCTCGTAACCCGCTTCAATACTTACGCCAGCTTGTTCATATGCCTTTGACATCCATGTCGCCTCCTAGCGAGCCAATTCTTTTTGGTGCGGTAAAATGGTATCCGGGTATATTTCAGTCGGATAATTCCCTGTAAAGCAAGCAAGACAATGTCCCGCTTCAGGACCTTCATCCGTTCTTCCGATTGCACGAACCAATCCTTCAACTGACAGGAAAGTAAGTGAATCTGCCCCAATCAATTCTCTTATTTCTTCAATGCTATTGTTGGATGCAATTAGTTCTTCACTTGAACTCGTATCTATCCCGTAGAAACATGGACTTTTCATAGGCGGAGAACTAATGACAACATGCACTTCCGTTGCTCCCGCTTCTTTTAACATCGTTACAATACGTCTAGATGTCGTACCACGGACGATTGAATCATCGACCATAACAACACGCTTGCCGTTTACCACTTGGCGAACTGGCGACAGCTTCATTTTCACACCACGTTCACGCAAGTCCTGTGAAGGTTGGATGAAAGTACGACCGACATATCTATTTTTGATCAATCCTAATTCATACGGAATTCCCGTAACTTCAGAAAATCCGATGGCAGCCGAAATACTCGAGTCAGGTACACCTGTTACGACATCTGCATCAATTTGTATTTCTTTTGCCAGTTCTTTCCCTAAACGCTTACGTGCCATATGAACGTTAATGCCATCTATATCCGAATCGGGACGTGAGAAGTAAACGTACTCCATTGTACAAATCGAGCGTTTTGCAGGGAATGCAAAGCGTTCAACACGTAATCCTTCATTATTGATAATCAAAAACTCACCTGGTTCCACAGAACGGATACATTCGGCACCAATGATATCGAATGCACAAGTTTCCGAAGCAACTACCCAGGCATCACCCAGTTTTCCTAAAGACAATGGGCGCAAACCGTTCGGATCGTTTGCGACAATCATCTCGTCTTCCGTCATCATGACGAAGGCAAAAGCACCTTTAAGTAGGGATAATGCATTCTTCGCGCGTTTTTCAAACGTCGAATAGCCACTTTTTTTAATTAAATGAGCCAATACTTCTGTATCTGAAGAGGTCTGGAAGATGCTTCCTTGACGCTCTAAGTGTTGTTTTAAATGGTTCGCATTTACGAGATTGCCATTATGGGCAATCGCAAGACTGCCAGTTGTCGAGCGGAATAAAAGAGGTTGCACATTTTCAATACCTCCACCGCCTGCAGTTGCATAACGTACATGTCCTACCGCACCATAGCCTTGCAAATGATCAAGCTTGCCTGCACTGAATACTTCATTAACAAGCCCTTCTCCTTTGACTGCTTGAAGCGAATGACCATCCGTTACGACAATCCCCGCTCCTTCCTGTCCACGATGTTGAAGTGCATGCAATCCGTAATACGCAATCTGTGCTGCATTTGGGTCACCCCAAATTCCAAAAACGCCACACTCTTCGTTTAATCCTCTGAGTTCAGCAAGCATGGAATTGCTCCTTTCCAAGCAGATCGGAACTCCTCAACAGTTCCTGACACCCACTCTTCGCCATGTTCATTACGAATGATGACGGACGTATCTGATGTAACCGTTCCAATGTTCACTGCATCTTTTACGATTTCTTCGAACGCTGCCGCATGTTGTGGTTTCACTGTCACGATGAAGCGAGATTGTGATTCACTGAATAAAGCTGTGGTAGCCGAACCTGAAATAGTTACGTCCACACCAAGGTTTTGTACTCCGAAAGTTTTTTCAGCCAATGCAACGGCGAAGCCACCTTCTGCAATATCGTGAGCTGATGCCACAAAGCCTGATTGAATTGCTTGCAACAAAGCGTTTTGACGAGTTACTTCCACATCTAAATCAATTGAAGGTGCTTGGCCAAAAATGCGACCTTCCACCATTTTTTGAAGTTCACTGCCACCAAACTCAGTCATCGTTTCACCGATCACGTAAACCAAGTCACCAGCTTCTTTCACATCTTGTGTTGTTACATGTGATAAATCTTCAACTAATCCAACCAAGCCGATCGTAGGTGTTGGATAAACAGCTACTCCACTGCGCTCGTTGTAAAGTGATACGTTACCGCCGATAACAGGAGACTCAAGTGCCAAACACGCCGCAGCCATCCCATCAGCCGATTTCTCCAATTGCCAGAAAATCTCTGGTTTTTCTGGATTTCCGAAGTTTAGACAATCCGTAATCGCCAAAGGTTTAGCTCCTGAACAAACAACGTTACGTGCCGCTTCCGCAACCGCGATTTTCCCGCCAGTTTCCGGATCTAGATAAATGTAGCGTGAGTTACAGTCTGTCGTCATCGCAAGTCCTTTGTTTGTTCCTCGAACTCGAACGACTGCTGCATCCGAACCTGGTGCAACTACTGTACTCGTACGTACTTGATAATCGTATTGATCATAAACCCATTCCTTCGAAGCAATGGTTGGTTGTTTCAATAAATTAATCAGCGTTTCTTTATAGTCAGCGACTTGAGGTTCTGCATTTTCCATCGCTTGATATTCTGTGTAATAAGCAGGCACACTTGATGGTTTATGATAAACCGGTGCTTCTTCAGCCAACGCATCTGCCGGGACGTCTGCTACGACTTCACCTTTATGAAGCAAACGAAGCATTTTATCGTCTGTTACATGACCGACAGCGACTGCATCTAAATCATATTTTTCAAAGAGCTCCACGATTTCCGCTTCGCGTCCTTTTTTCACGACAATCAACATACGTTCCTGTGATTCTGACAACATCATTTCGTAAGCTGTCATTCCTGATTCACGTTGAGGAATTAAATCCAGATTCATCTCTACACCGAAGCCAGCTTTGGAAGCCATTTCAGCTGATGAAGAAGTTAATCCTGCAGCACCCATGTCTTGAATTCCTACAAGGGCGTCAGATTTTACAAGCTCCAAACATGCTTCAAGCAAAAGTTTTTCCATGAAAGGGTCGCCTACTTGAACGGCCGGACGTTTTTCTTCAGAAGTTTCACTTAACTCTTCCGATGCGAATGTCGCTCCATGAATTCCGTCGCGACCTGTTTTTGCCCCTACATACATAACGGTATTGCCAACACCAGAAGCGACACCTTTTTGAATATCTTCATGATTGATCAATCCCACACACATTGCGTTTACCAATGGGTTTCCTGCATAGCAGTCGTCAAACTGAACTTCTCCACCTACTGTCGGGATGCCGATGCAGTTCCCGTAGCCTGCAATTCCTGCAACCACTTCTTCAAACAAATAACGAACGCGTGGACTTGTCAATTCCCCAAAGCGCAATGAGTTCAGCATCGCAATCGGACGGGCTCCCATTGAGAAAACGTCACGGATGATTCCGCCAACACCAGTTGCAGCTCCTTGGAAAGGCTCGATCGCAGATGGATGATTATGTGATTCCATTTTGAAAACCACAGCTTGTCCATCCCCGATATCCACGATTCCAGCTCCTTCACCAGGACCTTGAAGTACGCGAGGACCAGTCGTTGGGAACTTACGTAAGATTGGTTTCGAGTTTTTATAAGAACAATGCTCCGACCACATAACTGAAAACAATCCTGTTTCCGTATAGTTCGGTTGACGTCCTAAAATGTTTTCGACCATCTCAAACTCTGAATCAGATAAACCCATTTGAGCATATAGTTTCTGTTCTTTAATTTGCTGAGGATTTGGTTCAAGCATGACTGACATGAGATTCCCTCCACTGTTTAACGATAGATTTGAATAACGCTAATCCGTCTGTACCACCAATTAGTTCGTGCACTGCACGCTCTGGATGTGGCATCATACCCAAGACATTACCTCGTTCGTTGATAATCCCTGCAATGTCTTCAACACTGCCATTTGGATTGTCGTTCGTATAAGTGAAAACAATTTGATTGTTTGCTTTTAATGAAGCAAGTGTTTCTTCATCACAACTATAGTTTCCTTCGCCGTGCGCGATTGGAACTTGAATCACTTGGTCTTTTGCATATTCAGCTGTAAACATGGTGTTGTTATTGACGACTGTCAAATCAACGGTACGACACATAAATTTCAAGTTTTTATTGCGTAGCAAAGCACCAGGAAGTAAACCCGCTTCAGTTAAAATCTGGAATCCATTACAAATACCAAGAACTGGTTTACCAGCATCAGCTGCTTTTTTCACTTCACTCATAACGTTAGAGAACTGAGCAATTGCACCACATCGCAAGTAATCTCCATAAGAGAATCCACCTGGTAGTAAAATGCCGTCATAACCACTTAAATCTTTCGTATCGTGCCACACATATTCAGCTTCTTCACCAAGCTCGTCTTTAATTGCATGGTACATATCTAAATCACAGTTCGATCCTGGGAATACGAGGACTGCAAATTTCATTTGCTTACAGCCTCCTCGACATCGTACCTATAATCTTCAATCACTGTGTTCGTTAATAATTTTTCACACATCTCTTTAACTACCACGTCTAGCTCTTTTTCAGAATCATCCACTTGAATTTCTAAGTACTTTCCAATACGAACATCTGCAACTTCGTTATAGCCCATTGTATGCAGAGCTCCCATTACGGCCGAACCTTGTGGGTCTAATACACTTTCGCGAAGCGTTACATAGATTTTTACTTTTTTCATTGTGTGATTCCTCCTAGACGGGATAGTATGATTTCGTATGCGTCCGTTAATTGACCTAATTCTCTGCGGAACACGTCTTTGTCCAGCTTTTGTTTTGTTTTTTCGTCCCATAAGCGGCACGTATCAGGTGAAATTTCATCAGCTAGCAATACATTGCCTTCATTGTCCCGGCCAAATTCTAGTTTGAAATCAACTAAAATAACACCGATTTCTTTGAAGAATTGCGTCAATATCTCATTTACTTGTAATCCCTTATCATAAAGAGCTTGTACTTCTTCTTTAGAAGCGATGTTCAAAAGCTCGATGTGCTCTTCAGTAATGAGGGGATCACCAAGTTCGTCGTCTTTGTAGTAGAACTCGACGATAGGGCGTGCGAGTTCTACTCCTTCATCCAGTCCGAGGCGCTTAGCTAAACTGCCCGCTGCGACCTGGCGAACCACGACTTCGATTGGAATGATGTCAACTTTTTTCACTAATTGCTCATGATCGGATAATTGCTCAACGAAATGAGAATCAATACCTGCAGCTTTCAATTTTTCAAACAGTAAAGATGTGATTTGGTTATTCAACGTACCTTTTCCTGCGATTTCAGCTTTCTTTTCTCCGTTAAACGCAGTTGCACTATCCTTGTATTCCACAAAAAGAATATCTTCTTTGTCTGTTGTATATAATCGTTTCGCCTTACCTTCATACAAAAGCTGACCTTTTTCCACGTGTATTCCCCCGATTAGTTTAGTCCGAGACGTTCGAAAATCATATCGACATGTTGGATATGGTAGTTATAGTCAAAGCAATCGTCCAATTCTTCTTTAGACAATTGAGAAGTAATGGTTTCGTTCTGTTCAACGACACCACGGAAAGCAATTTGGTTTTCCCAAGCTTCCATCGCACAAGGTTGAACTGTATCATACGCTTCTTCACGAGCCATTCCTTTGTCAATCAAAGCAAGAAGAACGCGTTGTGAGTAAATCAAACCGAGTGTGCTGTCCATGTTGCGTTTCATATTGTTTGGGAATACCGTCAAGTTTTTTACGATGTTTCCGAAACGATTTAGCATGTAGTTTAAAGCGATTGTCGCATCCGGTAAGATGACACGCTCAGCTGAAGAATGTGAAATATCACGTTCATGCCACAAAGACACATTTTCATAAGCAGTCAACATATATCCGCGAATTAATCGTGCAAGACCAGTCATGTTTTCAGAACCAATCGGGTTACGTTTATGTGGCATAGCAGATGATCCTTTTTGACCTTTTGCAAATGATTCTTCCACTTCACGTGTTTCTGATTTTTGCAGACCACGAATTTCTGTTGCAAACTTCTCTACAGACGTTGCAATCAATGCCAGTGTGCTCATGTATTGTGCATGGCGGTCACGTTGCAATGTTTGTGTCGAGATTTTTGATGCTTCGATTCCTAAGTTTTCACAAACATATTTCTCTACAAATGGATCGATGTTTGCGTATGTTCCAACTGCACCAGACATTTTGCCTGTTTCAATTGATTTTGCAGCTGCTTCAAAACGTTCTACGTTACGCTTCATTTCTTCATGCCATAAGGCAAGTTTCAAGCCGAATGTCGTTGGCTCCGCGTGAACACCATGCGTACGTCCCATCATGACCGTGAATTTATGTTCTTTTGCTTTATTGGCCAAGATTTCAACGAAATTGTTCAAATCTTTACGAAGGATTTCATTTGCTTGCTTGATGATGTAAGAAAGAGCTGTATCAACTACATCCGTTGAAGTCAGTCCGTAATGTACCCATTTACGCTCATCGCCAAGTGTTTCAGATACTGCACGAGTGAAAGCAACAACATCATGACGCGTTTCTTCTTCAATTTCTAAAATGCGATTAATATCAAATGAAGCATTAGCACGAATTTTCGCTACGTCTTCTTTTGGAATATCGCCAAGTTCAGCCCATGCTTCACATGCCAAAATCTCAACTTCCAACCATGCTTGGTATTTGTTTTGTTCCGTCCAAATTGCTCCCATTTCAGGGCGAGTATAACGTTCTATCATATAGTTCTCCTTCTATTCCGACCAAATGCCGGAATGCTCGATTTCTTGTAGCGTTTGATTTATATCGTTTGTCAAAATGGTCACATGCCCCATTTTACGTTTTGTTTTCGCTTCTTCTTTGCCGTATAGATGAATGGACCAGTCTGGGTATTTAGAAATCGCGTTCGATAGAGGAACGACGTGTTCTCCAAGTACATTGACCATGACAGTCGGTTGATGCAGGACAGGCTTCCTTAGAGGCCATCCGCAAATTGCACGCACATGTTGATGAAACTGTGATATCGTACTACCTTCTATTGAATAGTGTCCTGAGTTATGAGGACGTGGTGCCAACTCGTTAATCACAATCGTGTCATCTTTCAGCACAAACATTTCAACTGCCAAAGTGCCGACTAACTGTAAATGATCAGCAATTTGTTCTGCCGCTTCTGTAGCTTGTGTCAGAATCGATTCAGTTACACGAGCAGGTACAATCGTTTCGTGTAAAATATGATCTTTATGAATATTTTCACCTACAGGCAGGCAATAGGTTTCCCCGTTTCCATTACGCTGTACGATAACTGAAATTTCTTTAACGAATGGCACGAACGCTTCCGCAACACACGCACCGTGATTGAATAATGGTTCCGCCAGTATTAAATCGGCTTCCGATTCGAGCTTTACTTGACCTTTGCCATCGTAACCGCCGTATGCGGTTTTGACGATACAAGGGAAACCAACCTCATTAATACATGCTTTCAGTTCCACAATACTTGTCGCAACTATATAGTCTGCAACCGGTACACCAGCCTGACAAATTTCAGCTTTTTCTGTAATTCGGTTTTGTGTTATACGGACAAGTTCTGCCCCCTGAGGAATATAAGCATATTCAGCTAACCGCTTAAGTCCTTCATAATCAATATTTTCAAATTCGTACGTAATGACATCACTGACATCTGCTAGCTCTTCTAAAGCCGTCTGGTCATTATAAGGTGCAACAATTCGTATATCCGCGATTTGACCGCAAGGCGATTCCATACTTGGATCGAGCACTGCAATTTTGAATCCGGCTTCCTTGGCAGCCAAAGCCATCATTCGACCTAATTGACCTCCACCAATAATTCCAATTGTTTGTCCTGGTGAAATGGTTTTAATCATATGAGGTCACCGTTGCTTTCAAATACTTTGTCCTTCGTCGCTTCACGTCTTAAGTCTAAATTGTGTGCCAAAGTTTGATCGGTCATTGCTAGCATTTGAGAAGCAAGCAATCCTGCGTTCGTTGCTCCAGCTTTGCCGATAGCGACTGTCGCAACAGGAACGCCACCTGGCATTTGAACTATGGATAGTAACGAATCAAGACCATTCAATGCTTTTGATTGAATAGGAACCCCAATAACCGGTAACGTCGTTTTCGCTGCAACCATACCCGGTAAATGTGCGGCTCCGCCAGCTCCCGCAATAATCACTTGAATTCCTCGTGTTCTTGCTGACATCGCATACTCAAACATTAGATCTGGCGTGCGATGCGCCGACACCACTTTTTTTTCATAAGGGACTTGCAGTTCATCTAATATGTCACATGTATGTTTCATTGTTTCCCAATCACTTGAGCTTCCCATGATCACGCCGATTTTTGCATTCATCTGAAATCGCTCCTTTATAGAAAAGCTTAAAGCGCTACACTAGTTTGACAACGAGCAAACACTTGAAGCTAGACATTATTGACAAAAAGTCCCCAAATAAACTGCTCACTATGCATGAAAAGCAGTTTACTTGAGGACTTTAAAGAAAAGGGGTTATGAACGGCTGACATATACATATGCAGACTCACATCCTTATTTTCATCCAAAAGTTGCTTTCCCGCATAGTCCGGTCATTTACGGTGACCTGGTAGAGACGCTAAAGCCAATTCTTTAGCATATATGGGGATTATCGTTGTTCTTATTCATATTTTAACAACCATTAGGACTCGAGTCAACGCTAAAATGCGAACGATAAATTTTCAGAAAACAATATCGTTCGGTTTTTCGCCAGTTTTTAGGTTATTCAGAGATGTACGTACCTTTAAATTGGATGATTTGACGAATTGGGACGATTTCTCCATTCACTTCTTGGAACATCGGCTCTTCCCTTCGCCCTGTTGGCATATAGCCTTCAGTCTGCATACGCTTTAAACAGTCATCAATGGTTTCATTCTCTGCTACTTCAAACCATACAGTCTTTTTCTTCATTTAAATAGTTTTCCTTTCCTTACCGTTTTAACCCAGAATCCACCATGAATAGTTTTCGGCTCATAAGCAATAATAAATGCTTTTGGATCAAGCTCTTTAATCGTTGCATACAGTTTCAATTCATATTTTCGGGGAGTCAGGATTTGCATCGCTTTTCGGTTACCTTCAAGACCATTCGCTTCCCAATCAGTTACTCCATATCCTTTATCACGCAAAAGGCGTGGCAAGGTACGATTTTCTTCAGTCGTAATTACATTTACCGTAATATAACCAAGGGCCATCTTCTCTTCTATTTTCGTACCAACAAGTACCCCAGTACCATACCCAACTGCGTAGGCTATAAGGTTTTGGATCTCATTCAAGTTATCCAATACTAATCCAAGACCCACAACATATATAACCACTTCAATGGTGCTGAGAAACGCTGCAAAATAACGATAACCCTTCAACGTCATTATCATGCGCACTGTAAAAAACGAAACATAGACAATATTTATAGTAAATATGATTAATACCATCAAAAGTGCATCATTGCTCATAATAAACTTCCCTTCATGAAAAAACATTAAGCCCCTATCTTATTAGAGAACCCTTTAGAATACAAGAAATTTTGCGGAATTTCTGTAATTCACATTAAAACAAAGCTATTTACTGTTAAAGCGAAAAGCGACTAATATGCTAGGAAGTTATTTAAATTTTACTTATATTAAATTTGCCCTTTAATGAAAAGATGTAAACTACTTTTAGTTAGTAAGCCATCCAGTCGCTTTGAACCGGCTGATTCAACTGGATGTTCAAGAAAATCCCATCAAATAGAAGAGAGCCATGCAGCGACCGGCAGAATCTCCACCATTCAGGGGTTTGTGATAGTCGATTGTCTCATAACCCAAGTTAAACAGTCGGGTGAAACAAGCTCGTTCGTTTGAAATCAACAGTTGTAAATTTATCAATCAAACTGGAGATTTATCGTGCAGATTGGATACTTTATCGCTCAAACTAAAGATTTATCGTTCAAATCGAAGCATTTATCGCTCAAACTCATCTCACGAGCAAGTAGACTTGCCCCCTTGTTTCCTCGAACTACTTGCACCTCTCTTTTCTCACTCACCTTCGTACTGCGCTTAAAAAACAACACAAAAAAACCGATACCTTGAAAGGTATCGGTTTCTTATTTTGCCTAGCGACGTCCTACACTCACAGGGGGCTCCCCCAACTACCATCGGCGCTAGGCTGCGAAAGACGATGAACGGCAGATTTCTTCGTCAACCGCAGGTCTTCGAGTCTCGCGTATATTATACGCTCCGAGTCTCTTCCCTTTGTTTCCTCGAACTCTTTGTTCCTCCTCTTTCTCGCACACCGTCGTACTAAGCTTAAAATACAACACAAAAAAACCGATACCTTGAAAGGTATCGGTTTCTTATTTGCCTAGCGACGTCCTACTCTCACAGGGGGAAACCCCCAACTACCATCGGCGCTAAAGAGCTTAACTTCCGTGTTCGGTATGGGAACGGGTGTGACCTCTTTGCCATTATCACTAGACTATTTGAGTGTTTGTTCACTCAAAACTGGATAAACGGGTCATTGAAAACCATTCAAATTCATTTTGGTTAAGTCCTCGATCGATTAGTATTCGTCAGCTGCACACGTCACCGCGCTTCCACCTCGAACCTATCTACCTCATCGTCTTTGAGGGATCTTACTTACTTGCGTAATGGGAAATCTCATCTTGAGGGGGGCTTCATGCTTAGATGCTTTCAGCACTTATCCCGGCCACACATAGCTACCCAGCGATGCTCTTGGCAGAACAACTGGTACACCAGCGGTGTGTCCATCCCGGTCCTCTCGTACTAAGGACAGCTCCTCTCAAATTTCCTACGCCCACGACGGATAGGGACCGAACTGTCTCACGACGTTCTGAACCCAGCTCGCGTACCGCTTTAATGGGCGAACAGCCCAACCCTTGGGACCGACTACAGCCCCAGGATGCGATGAGCCGACATCGAGGTGCCAAACCTCCCCGTCGATGTGGACTCTTGGGGGAGATAAGCCTGTTATCCCCGGGGTAGCTTTTATCCGTTGAGCGATGGCCCTTCCATGCGGAACCACCGGATCACTAAGCCCGTCTTTCGACCCTGCTCGACTTGTAGGTCTCGCAGTCAAGCTCCCTTCTGCCTTTACACTCTACGAATGATTTCCAACCATTCTGAGGGAACCTTTGGGCGCCTCCGTTACACTTTAGGAGGCGACCGCCCCAGTCAAACTGCCCGCCTGACACTGTCTCCTGCCCCGCTAAGGGGCAAGGGTTAGAAGTTCAATACAACCAGGGTAGTATCCCACCGACGCCTCCTCCGAAGCTGGCGCTCCGGAATCTCAGGCTCCTACCTATCCTGTACAAGTTGTACCAAAATTCAATATCAGGCTACAGTAAAGCTCCACGGGGTCTTTCCGTCCTGTCGCGGGTAACCTGCATCTTCACAGGTACTATAATTTCACCGAGTCTCTCGTTGAGACAGTGCCCAGATCGTTACGCCTTTCGTGCGGGTCGGAACTTACCCGACAAGGAATTTCGCTACCTTAGGACCGTTATAGTTACGGCCGCCGTTTACTGGGGCTTCAATTCGCACCTTCGCTTGCGCTAAGCACTCCTCTTAACCTTCCAGCACCGGGCAGGCGTCAGCCCCTATACGTCACCTTACGGTTTTGCAGAGACCTGTGTTTTTGCTAAACAGTCGCCTGGGCCTATTCACTGCGGCTCTCTCGGGCTTTAACACCCTAATAGAGCACCCCTTCTCCCGAAGTTACGGGGTCATTTTGCCGAGTTCCTTAACGAGAGTTCTCTCGCTCACCTTAGGATTCTCTCCTCGACTACCTGTGTCGGTTTGCGGTACGGGCACCTTCCACCTCGTTAGAGGCTTTTCTTGGCAGTGTGAAATCAGGAACTCAGACCTAATGGTCCTTGTCATCACAGCTCAACGTTATAGGAACGGGATTTGCCTCATTCCACGCCTTACTGCTTGAACGTACATAACCAACAGTACGCTTACCCTATCCTTCTGCGTCCCCCCATTACTCAAACGGTGGAGTGGTGGTACAGGAATATCAACCTGTTGTCCATCGCCTACGCCTATCGGCCTCGGCTTAGGTCCCGACTAACCCTGAGCGGACGAGCCTTCCTCAGGAAACCTTAGTCATTCGGTGGACGGGATTCTCACCCGTCTTTCGCTACTCATACCGGCATTCTCACTTCTAAGCGCTCCACCAGTCCTTCCGGTCTAGCTTCAACGCCCTTAGAACGCTCTCCTACCACGGATTCCATACGGAATCCATCCACAGCTTCGGTGAATTGTTTAGCCCCGATACATTTTCGGCGCAGCGTCACTCGACCAGTGAGCTATTACGCACTCTTTAAATGATGGCTGCTTCTAAGCCAACATCCTGGTTGTCTAAGCAACGCCACATCCTTTTCCACTTAACAATTACTTGGGGACCTTAGCTGGTGGTCTGGGCTGTTTCCCTCTTGACTACGGATCTTATCACTCGCAGTCTGACTCCCAATTATAAATCTCTGGCATTCGGAGTTTGTCTGAATTCGGTAACCCGGGATGGGCCCCTAGTCCAAACAGTGCTCTACCTCCAGGATTCTCAAAATTGAGGCTAGCCCTAAAGCTATTTCGGAGAGAACCAGCTATCTCCAGGTTCGATTGGAATTTCTCCGCTACCCACACCTCATCCCCGCACTTTTCAACGTGCGTGGGTTCGGGCCTCCAGTAAGTGTTACCTTACCTTCACCCTGGACATGGGTAGATCACCTGGTTTCGGGTCTACAACTACATACTCTATCGCCCTATTCAGACTCGCTTTCGCTGCGGCTCCGCCTTCTCAGCTTAACCTTGCATGCAATCGTAACTCGCCGGTTCATTCTACAAAAGGCACGCTATCACCCATTAACGGGCTCTAACTACTTGTAGGCACACGGTTTCAGGATCTCTTTCACTCCCCTTCCGGGGTGCTTTTCACCTTTCCCTCACGGTACTGGTTCACTATCGGTCACTAGGTAGTATTTAGCCTTGGGAGATGGTCCTCCCAGATTCCGACGGAATTTCACGTGTTCCGCCG